>NZ_VEKZ01000009.1:0-85640 GCF_007681465.1 Siminovitchia fortis | reverse complement strand
AAAGAGTAACGGAGGCGCCCAAAGGTTCCCTCAGAATGGTTGGAAATCATTCGCAGAGTGCAAAGGCAGAAGGGAGCTTGACTGCGAGACCTACAAGTCGAGCAGGGACGAAAGTCGGGCTTAGTGATCCGGTGGTACCGCATGGAAGGGCCATCGCTCAACGGATAAAAGCTACCCCGGGGATAACAGGCTTATCTCCCCCAAGAGTTCACATCGACGGGGAGGTTTGGCACCTCGATGTCGGCTCATCGCATCCTGGGGCTGTAGTCGGTCCCAAGGGTTGGGCTGTTCGCCCATTAAAGCGGTACGCGAGCTGGGTTCAGAACGTCGTGAGACAGTTCGGTCCCTATCCGTCGCGGGCGCAGGAAATTTGAGAGGAGCTGTCCTTAGTACGAGAGGACCGGGATGGACGCACCGCTGGTGTACCAGTTGTCTTGCCAAAGGCATCGCTGGGTAGCTATGTGCGGAAGGGATAAGTGCTGAAAGCATCTAAGCATGAAGCCCCCCTCAAGATGAGATTTCCCATTGCCTGGCTTGCCAGGCAGGTAAGATCCCTGAAAGACGATCAGGTAGATAGGTCCGGTGTGGACGTGTGGCGACACATGGAGCTGACGGATACTAATCGATCGAGGACTTAATCTAAAAAGCGGAAGCGCCCGTCTAGCCCCGACAAGCACAAGACAGCTTGCGAGGAGGCAGTAGTTCAGCCACCACAGCAAGATGGCTTGTGACCTCGAGGGGCTGGGCGCTGGAGCTGGATTGAACATGATACTCGGAATTTCTTCTCTTATCTGGTTTTGAAGGAATGAATTCCTTTCAAAATAAATAGTCTGGTGGCGATAGCGAAGAGGTCACACCCGTTCCCATCCCGAACACGGAAGTTAAGCTCTTCAGCGCCGATGGTAGTGAGGGGCTTCCCCTTGTGAGAGCAGGACGCCGCCGGGCAAAGACAGAACATGGGGCCAGAAAGGGCTTCATGTTTTTTTTGTGTTCCTAGGGGCTCGGACAATATGGAGCCGGTTGACTGGATCAAAAGGTCCAATCGTGCAATTCTAGTCGGCATTCGTGCAATTCCCGGTCCGGTTCGTGCAATTCCCACCCCAATTCGTACAATCCCGATCTTATTTCATATATACCCATCAAACCTGTATCCTCTTTTTTCATTCACAGCTCACCGATCAAGTAAAGTTCTTCATATATTTTATCTATTCGAACACCCCTTTCTCTGAAAGTTTTCAGTCCTTCCTTCATAAGAATAAAGGATATTCTGATAATACTATTAAATATGAAAACGGATTAAAATCCTTTATAATTGTGTCAGGTTTAATTAAGAAAGGATGGGGCCCTCAATGTTGGAGAACAGCCTGGTAATGGTAGCCATTATTTTTATTATTAATGTTATTTATGTTTCTTTTTTCACGATCCGAATGATTTTGACTCTAAAGGGATATCGTTATGTTGCAGCTGTTGTCAGTATGATAGAAATTGTCATTTACGTCGTGGGCCTAGGACTGGTACTTGATAACCTGAATCAAATCCAAAATCTCATTGCCTATGCCGTAGGTTACGGTATTGGAGTTATTGTGGGTACAAAAATTGAAGAAAAAATGGCCCTTGGGTACATAACCGTAAATGTCATTACAAAAGAATATGACAGAGATCTTCCAAAACAGCTTCGAGACAAGGGGTATGGAGTGACAAGCTGGGCAGCGCAAGGGCTTGAAGGTGATCGAATGGCCCTGCAGGTCCTTACACCGAGAAAATACGAATTAAAGCTTTACCATCTAATAAAAGACCTTGATCCGAAAGCTTTCATCATTGCCTATGAACCGAAGACGATTTATGGCGGCTTCTGGGTGAAATCTGTAAAGAAAGGAAAACTGCCTCATTGAGTTCTTTGAAAAAGAAATTTACCGTTGAGGAAAATGAAACAATCAGCGAATGTCTGGAAAGGATGAAGCGGGAGGGATACCGCCCCGTCCGGAGGATCGAAAAGCCGGTGTTCATGGAAGAGAAGAAAAAAGGAACAATTGAATATAAGCCAATCTCTCAAAAAATTATTTTTGAAGGGATAAAAAAGACCTAAATCCGAACATTGGTAAACAAGTTTATTATATCGTTCGATTATTGTTTGACATCGAAACGATGGATTGTTAAGATTAAATTGTTAAACCTCATATATCATGGGGATAAGGCCCATCAGTTTCTACCCAATTACCGTAAATAATTGGACTATGAGGAAAGTGGGATTTGGGAAATATTTTTGTGCATGAACTCCCGGATAATCTGCTTTCTTTCCAGAAAGAAAGTAGTTTATCCGGTTTTTTATTGAAAAAAGGAGACGGAGGGTTTATTTCATGAAGGCCGAAGTCGGAATCATTATGGGCAGTACATCGGACTGGGAGACAATGAAGCATGCTTGCGATATCTTGGACGAGTTAAACGTACCTTATGAAAAAAAGGTCGTATCTGCGCACAGGACACCTGATTTGATGTTTGAATATGCGGAAACTGCCAAAGAAAAAGGATTGAAAGTCATTATTGCCGGTGCTGGCGGTGCGGCCCACTTACCGGGTATGGTCGCTGCAAAAACGCTGGTTCCAGTTATTGGGGTTCCTGTTGAATCCAGAGCTTTAAAAGGAATGGACTCGTTATTATCCATCGTTCAGATGCCGGGTGGCGTTCCGGTTGCGACTGTTGCCATCGGAAAGGCCGGTGCTGTGAATGCAGGCCTCCTCGCAGCACAAATGCTGGCGGCAGAGGATGATGCCCTTTATAAAAGACTTATAAATAGAAGAGATGCCTTAAAAGAAAAAGTTCTAGGAAGCAGTGATGAGCTTGTCTAAATTGATACAACCGGGAAGTACGATCGGTATTATCGGCGGAGGGCAGCTGGGACGGATGATGGCATTAGCGGCAAAACATGCGGGGTTTAAGATTGCCGTTGTCGAGCCCTCAGCCAATTCGCCCACAGGGCAAGTGGCAGATGAAGAAATCATTGCAGCTTATGATGACAAGGACGCACTTTTAAAACTTGCTTCGGTCAGTGATGTGATCACCTATGAATTTGAAAATGTCGACTATGAAGCACTCAAATGGCTGACGGAAAAAGCTTATGTCCCGCAGGGAGCAGAACTGATCAAGATCACCCAGGACCGTATTCTCGAAAAACAGGCACTGACCGATGCCGGCGTGGAAGTCGCTCCTTATTCGGTAATTCGTAGCAAAGAGGACCTGGATAAAGCGTTAAAACATATCGGCTTTCCGAGTGTTTTAAAAACTTCCCGCGGAGGATATGACGGCAAAGGCCAATATGTCTTATGCGGGACCGAGGATGCCAAGGAAGCAGCATCTCTGTTAAAAAACGGACCATGTGTATTGGAATCCTGGGTCCCGTTTGAAAAAGAAATTTCAGTGATCATGACAAGAAGCACAAATGGAGAGCTTGAAGTTTTTCCAGTCGGGGAAAATATCCATGTGAACAATATTTTACATGAAACGATTGCTCCAGCAAGAGTGTCTGAAAACGTCGTAAAGCAAGCCGAAAAATTGACTGAAAAAATAGCAGAGCATTTGAATTTGGTCGGAACGCTGGCTGTTGAAATGTTTTTGACAAAGGATGAAAAGGTTTATGTAAATGAATTAGCGCCGCGTCCGCACAATTCAGGGCATTACACGATTGAAGCATGCAATATTTCGCAGTTTGGCCAGCATATCCGTGCAGTTTGCGGCTGGCCTTTAATGAAGACAAGGTTATTGGAACAGGCTGTAATGGTGAATGTACTCGGCCAGCATGTGGAAGGCGTCATCGAACAAATTCCACAGCAGCCGGATTGGAACGTTCATTTTTACGGAAAAATGGAAGCGAAAATGAACCGGAAAATGGGGCATATCACCATCCTGACCACCGACATGGATAAAACCCTGGAAGACTTGAATGGAAATGAGATTTGGAAATAGCTTGAAAAGAGAGGATTTCTGACAATGATTGAACGTTATACAAGACCTGAAATGGGTGCGGTTTGGAAAGAAGAGAACAGGTATAAGGCATGGCTGGAAGTTGAGATTCTGGCATGTGAAGCCTGGGCCGAACTTGGAGAGATTCCCAAGGAAGATGTAAAACAAATCCGTGAAAAAGCGGGCTTTGATGTTGATCGGATCAAAGAGATCGAACAGGAGACAAGGCACGACGTTGTAGCCTTTACAAGGGCTGTCTCAGAAACGCTCGGCGAAGAACGGAAATGGATCCACTATGGATTGACATCAACGGATGTCGTAGATACGGCCCTTTCTTATTTATTAAAGCAGGCCAATACAATCATCAGGAAAGATCTCGAGAACTTTATCACGATTTTACGTGAAAAAGCGATTGAGCATAAAGATACGATAATGATGGGGAGAACGCACGGCGTTCATGCGGAGCCGACAACTTTTGGATTGAAGATGGCACTCTGGTACGAAGAGATGAAAAGAAATCTGGAAAGATTCAATCAGGCAGCAGAAGGAGTCGAGTTCGGAAAAATATCCGGAGCTGTCGGCACCTATGCGAACATCGATCCTTTTGTAGAAAAATTTGTTTGTGAAAAGCTGGGGCTGCAGCCGGCACCTCTTTCAACTCAAACATTGCAGCGTGACCGCCACGCCCATTATATGGGAGTGCTTGCGCTGATCGCAACATCGATTGAAAAATTCGCCGTTGAAATCCGCGGCCTGCAAAAAAGTGAGACTCGTGAAGTGGAAGAGTTTTTTGCTAAAGGACAAAAAGGATCTTCCGCCATGCCTCATAAACGCAATCCGATCGCATCGGAAAATATGGCCGGAATGGCCCGCGTCTTAAGGGGTTACATGGTAACAGCCTATGACAATGTGCCTTTGTGGCATGAGCGCGACATTTCCCACTCATCCGCGGAAAGAATCATTCTGCCGGATGCAACCATTGCATTGAATTATATGCTGAACCGCTTCGGCAATGTCGTGAAAAACTTGACGGTCTATCCGGAAAATATGAAAAGAAATATGGATAGGACGCTTGGATTGATCTTTTCCCAGCAAGTGCTGTTAACGTTGATTGACAAGGGGCTTTCCCGTGAAGAGGCCTATGATACGGTACAGCCGAAGGCAATGGAAGCATGGGAGAAACAAGTCTCATTCAAAACGTTGATTGAAGAAGATGCAACAGTCCAAAAGCTGCTGACCCAAGATGAAATTGATGCATGTTTTGATCCGAGGTATCACTTGAAACACGTCGATACAATATTTGAACGTCTTGGACTGAATTAAAACTCGCGCATGCGGAAGGAGAAATGAAGATGTATAAAGTGAAGGTATTTGTAACATTGAAAGAAAGTGTCATCGATCCGGAGGGAGCGGCGGCAACAAAGGAACTGAAGAAATCCGATTTTCCTGAAGTTGAAAATGTCCGTGTCGGGAAATATATTGAATTAACAATTGACAAAACAGAAAATGTGGAAGAAGCAGTCCACGATATGTGCAAAAACCTTCTTGTAAACACGGAAGTTGAAGATTACCGCTTTGAAATCGAGGAGGCGGCTGCAAAGTGAAAATCGCAATAGTCGTTTTTCCAGGCACAACGTGCGAATCTGATTTATTTGAAGCCATCAGGCAGACCACCGGAGAAGATGTGGAGTATGTCCGTCATGATGTTGAGACTCTTGATGAGTATGATGCTGTTCTGATTCCAGGGGGAGCGTCTTACGGCGATGCTGTCCGGCCGGGAGCCATCGCCAAAAGGCAGCCCGTCGTAAAGGAAATCAAAAAAGCGGCTGAAGCCGGAAAGCTTGTACTTGGCATCGGAAACGGATTTCAAATACTTCTTGAAGCTGGATTGCTTCCAGGCACCATGCTTACAAATGAAAGCTTGAAGTTTGTCTGTAAGCCGGTAAAACTCCAGGTGGCAAACAACGATACAGCATTCACTTCACTTTATGAAAATGGAGAAATCATTTCTCTGCCTGTAGCGCATAAAAAAGGTCATTTTTACTGCAGCGAAACGGAATTAAAGAAGCTGCAGGACAATCATCAAATCACCTTCACCTATACATCTGAAAATCCAAATGGCAGCATGGCCGACATTGCCGGCATTACGAATGAAAAAGGAAATGTCCTAGGCATGATGCCTCACCCTGAAAGGGCTGTAGATCAACTTTTGGGCAGCACCGATGGGGTTAAATTGTTCAAATCAATTGTACAAAACTGGAGGGAACAACATGTCACAAATGCTTGAGCCGACTCCATCCGAGATTAAAGAACAAAAGATCTATCAAGAGATGGGCTTATCAGACGAAGAGTTCGAACTTGCGGAGAAAATGCTCGGAAGAACGCCGAACTATACGGAAACCGGACTTTTTTCCGTCATGTGGTCTGAACACTGCAGCTACAAAAGCTCCAAGCCTGTGTTGAAAAAGTTCCCGACAGAAGGAAAACAAGTTTTACAAGGTCCTGGAGAAGGTGCCGGAATCGTGGACATCGGTGATAACCAGGCGGTTGTTTTCAAGATCGAGAGCCATAACTCCCCTTCGGCTGTTGAACCTTATGAAGGAGCGGCAACTGGTGTCGGTGGTATCGTCCGTGATGTATTTTCAATGGGCGCCCGTCCGATTGCTGCGATGAACTCTTTGAGATTTGGAGAATTGGATTCTCCAAGGGTCCGATATTTGCTTGGGCAGGCAGTGGCTGGAATCGCCGATTATGGGAACGCCCTTGGTGTACCGACCGTCGGAGGAGAAATTCAATTCGATCCGGCATATGAAAGCAACCCTTTGGTTAACGCAATGGTTGTCGGCCTGCTTAACCATGAAGACATGCAGAAAGGCCAAGCCAAAGGTGCAGGAAACACTGTTATGTATGTCGGCGCTGCGACAGGCCGGGACGGCATTCACGGAGCGACTTTTTCTTCAGCAGAACTGTCTGAGGATGAAGACGAAGAACGCGCAGCGGTACAGGCAGGGGACCCTTTTACAGAGAAGCTGCTAATGGATGCCTGCTTGGAACTTGTAAAATCGGATGCATTGATCGGAATCCAGGATATGGGTGCAGCCGGATTGACAAGTTCCTCCGCTGAGATGGCAAGTAAAGCAGGATCCGGCGTTGAAATGAATCTTGACCTGATTCCCCAGCGCGAAGAGAACATGACTCCTTATGAAATGATGCTGTCTGAATCGCAAGAGCGGATGCTCATCGTTATCAAAAAAGGCCGTGAGCAGGAAATTATCGACCTGTTTGCAAAATACGATCTGGAAGCTGTAGCTGTTGGCCATGTAACGGATGATAAAATGCTCCGCCTTCTTCATAAAGGCCAGGTAGTGGCGGAAGTTCCGGCAGATGCCTTAGCGGAAGATGCTCCAGTCTATCATAAAAAATCCGAGGTCCCGGCCTATTTTCGCGAGTTTCAGGAAATGGAAGTTAATATCCCGGAAGTAATAGATTACCAGGGAACCTTGCTTCAGCTTTTACAGCAGCCGACTGTTGCCAGCAAAGAGTGGGTCTACCGGCAATTCGACCATCAAGTTGGGGCCAATACGGTCGTTACGCCTGGTTCGGATGCTGCAGTTGTCAGAATTCCGGGAACGAATAAGGGAATTGCTATCACAACAGACTGCAACTCTCGCTACATTTACCTTGACCCGGAAACAGGCGGAAAAATTGCTGTGGCTGAAGCGGCGCGCAACGTCGTCTGCTCAGGAGCAGAGCCTCTTGCCATTACCGATGGCTTGAACTTCGGAAGCCCGGACAAGCCAGAAATCTTCTGGCAGATTGAAAAATCCGCAGAAGGGATCAGTGAAGCGTGTCTTGCGCTTAACAGCCCGGTCATCGGTGGAAATGTTTCCCTTTATAATGAAAAAGGCGGAAAGGCGATTTATCCAACGCCGATCATCGGCATGGTCGGCTTGATTCCGGACCTTGCATGTGCAACTACACAGACGTTCAAAGCAGCGGGCGACCTGGTTTACATGGTTGGAGAAACGAAACCTGAATTTGGCGGAAGCGAGCTTCAGAAATTGATTCATGGCGATATTTTTGGAAAAGCTCCTTCCATTGATCTTGCGGTTGAAGCTGAGAGACAGAAGCAGATTCTTGCAGCAATACGGGAAGGCCTTGTATCTTCTGCTCATGATGTTTCCGAAGGGGGAGCGGCTGTAGCCCTTGCTGAATGCCTGTTTGGCACAGACGGGCTTGGGGCGGAAGTGACACTTGCCGGAGATAAAACAACAGCGTTATTTTCTGAAACACAATCGCGTTTTATTATTTCGGTCAGGAAAGAAAATCAGGCAGCTTTTGAAGAAATCGTAAATGACGCAACATTGATTGGTGAAGTGACAGACAGCGCAGAATTAGTCATCCTTAACGACAATAAAGAGCTATTGGTCAAATCCGACAGCAAAAAGATGGAAGAGGCTTGGAAGGGAGCTATCCCGTCTCTGCTGAATAAATAAGCATAAATGAGGTATGCGGTGTGTTTGGAATATGGGGTCACCCTGATGCGGCCAGAATGACATATTATGGTCTGCACAGTCTGCAGCATAGAGGGCAGGAAGGCGCCGGAATTGTTGTAACGGACGGAAAGCGCATGAAAGGCATAAAGGGAGATGGGCTCGTCAACGATGTATTTGATGAAAAGAAGCTCGACAGCCTGAAAGGCAGTGGAGCGATCGGTCATGTAAGATATACAGGAAAGAGCGGCATTGAAAATATTCAGCCGCTTCTCTTCCATTCATCAAGCGGAAGTCTTGCTCTTTCACATACAGGAAATTTGATCAACGCCAATGATTTAAAGCACCAATTGGAAATGCAGGGCAGTATTTTTCAGACGAATACAGATACAGAAGTGCTTGCGCATCTGATTAAGCGAAGCGGATACCTGGCACTGAAAGACAAGGTAAAAAATGCACTTTCAATGGTGAAAGGTGCGTACGCCCTGATCGTATTGACGGAAGATGAGCTGATCATTGCTCAGGATCCGAACGGATTACGGCCGCTCTCCATCGGAAAAGTCGGAGATGCCTATTGTGTCGCGTCAGAAACATGTGCATACGATTTGATCGGAGCGGAGTATATCCGCGATGTTGAACCGGGGGAATTGATCATCATCAACGATGAAGGCATTCATGAAGAGCGCTTTTCCCTATCAGGTTCGCACGCTATGTGTACGATGGAATACGTTTATTTCTCAAGACCGGACAGTGACATTCGCGGAATCAACATCCATACGGCAAGAAAAAACCTCGGAAAGCAGCTCGCGCTAGAAGCAAATGTCGAAGGTGACGTTGTAACAGGAGTCCCGGATTCCAGCATTTCCTCCGCCATTGGTTTTGCAGAAACCGCGGGGATACCGTACGAGCTTGGGTTGATTAAAAACAGGTATGTTGGAAGGACTTTTATTAAACCGACTCAGGAGCTTCGCGAGCAGGGAGTGAAAATGAAACTTTCCCCTGTTCGAAAGGTGGTCGAAGGAAAGCGTGTCATCATGGTCGACGATTCAATTGTACGCGGCACGACAAGCCGGCGGATTGTACGGATGCTAAAAGAAGCCGGTGCGACGGAAGTCCACGTATGTATCAGCTCTCCGCCGATGACGAACCCTTGTTTTTATGGAATAGATGTTTCAACGCATGAAGAACTGATCGCTTCCAGCCACAGCGTGGAGGAGATCCGTGAAATCATCGGTGCGGATTCACTTACATTCCTAAGCGTTGAAGGCATGCTAAAGGCCATCGGAAGAGAGGGCCTTGGTAAAAACTGCGGCCAGTGCATGGCCTGCTTTACCGGCGAATACCCAACGGAAATCTACCCGGATACGCCATTGCCGTATGAGAAAGAGATGGAATAGGAAAAGCGTAGGGCGACGTTTAGCGACGTACAGACTGGACGCCTCCTGACGAGATAAAGGAAACACGGCGAAGCCAAAGGCGAGCCGATGTTGACTTATCGTAGGAAGGAGAAGGAAGTCTGCTAGTCGCTGGAGCCCGAAGCTGGACAATAAGAAAAGCGAAGGGCGGTCTTAGCGCGTACAGACTAGGATAAGTGCCCGAAAAGTGGGGCAAGTTCGAAAAACGGTCACGAATCAGTGGCAAAAGTGCCCAAAGGCGCCAAAGGTCAGAAAACGGTCACAATCAGCGTTTACACCGCACAATTAAACAATAGAGTGGCCCGTTATTAAAAATTTTTCAAAAAAGGCGGCGATTTCTCGCCGCCGCTTGATTGTAAAAAGGTGATAGGAGGCAATAAGGATGGCTGATGCCTACCAAAGAGCCGGAGTCAATATTGAAGCCGGCTATGAAGCGGTTGAGAAAATAAAGAAGCATGTGAAACGGACGAACAGGACGGGTGTCATGGGGCAGCTGGGCGGATTTGGCGGTGCATTCGACTTGTCGGAAATGAATATGAAGGAGCCTGTCCTCATTTCCGGTACAGATGGTGTGGGAACAAAACTGATGCTTGCTTTTATGATGGACAAACACGATACAATCGGCATCGATTGTGTGGCCATGTGCGTCAATGATGTTGTTGTCCAAGGAGCGGAGCCTCTTTATTTTCTCGACTATATCGCTTGCGGGAAGGCGGTTCCGGATAAAATCGAACAGATTGTCAAGGGAATCGCGGATGGCTGCGAGATGGCCGGATGCGCCCTGATTGGCGGAGAAACGGCCGAAATGCCCGGAATGTACGGGGAAGATGAATATGATCTTGCCGGTTTTACAGTGGGCGCCTGTGAAAAATCCCAGTTGATCAATGGGGAAAATATTAATGAAGGTGATGTGCTGATCGGCCTGGCATCAAGCGGAATCCACAGCAACGGCTATTCACTTGTCCGTAAAATTTTCTTCGAAGAAAATCAATTCTCCCTTGATGAAAGCTTGCCGGAATTGAACGGTCCGCTCGGAGAAGAACTGCTTACACCTACGCGAATTTATGTAAAACAGGTCATTTCTGCGCTTCGGGAGTTTGAAATCAAAGGGATGGCCCATATTACCGGCGGCGGTTTTATTGAAAACATTCCAAGGATGCTTCCGGAAGGACTGGGCGCTGAGTTGACAGAAGGTTCTTGGCCTGTTTTGCCTATCTTTGAAGCTCTGAAAAAATATGGGAAGCTGGAGACAGAGGAAATGTACAATATTTTTAACATGGGAATCGGCCTTGTCCTGGCAGTAGATCCGGACGATGCTGACGAAGCTATCCGCTTTTTTGAAAAGCAGGGCGATAAAGCCTATAGGATCGGCACTGTCATTAATGGAGAAAGCGTACAATTTTCAGGGGCAGGTACACAAAAGTGAAAAAGATAGCAGTGTTTGCGTCCGGGAACGGCAGTAACTTTCAGGCCATACATGATGCAGTTGAATCCGGAAAGCTCCGGGCAGAAATAAAATTGCTTGTTTGTGACAAGCCTGGCGCCTTTGTCATTGAAAGGGCAAAGAAGGCCGGGGTGCGTGTTCTGGAATTCAGTCCAAAACAATACGCATCCAAAGTGGAGTTCGAGACGATGCTTTATGAAGAACTCCAAAAAAATGACGTGGACTATATCGTATTGGCCGGATATATGCGTTTGATCGGATCGGTGCTTCTCGAACACTATCCTGAAAGAATCATCAATATACATCCATCGCTGCTGCCTGCTTTTCCGGGTGTTGATGCGATTGGCCAGGCTGTCGCCGCAGGCGTGAAAGTAACTGGTGTCACGATTCATTTTGTGGATGAAGGCATGGATACAGGCCCAATCATCGCTCAAAGGGCCATCGACATTCAAGACGGAGCAACGAAAGATGAAGTTGCGCAAAAGGTTCACGAAATTGAACATGAATTTTATCCTGAAACGCTCGATAAGCTGTTTGAGGGAAAAAGATAAATGGAAGGTGCTGCAAGAATGAAACGAGCGCTCATTAGTGTGTCAGATAAAACCGGAGTCGTCGATTTCGCGAAAGAATTAATCAATTTGGAATTTGAAATTTTATCAACCGGCGGAACGAAAAAAATACTGGAAGAGAACAATCTGCCTGTTACGGCAGTTGATGAGGTGACAGGGTTTCCGGAAATTTTGGAAGGCCGTGTAAAAACACTTCATCCGTTTATCCACGGAGGACTGCTTGCCAAAAAGAATGACCCATCCCATATGGCCCAGTTGGAGAAGCAGGGGATCAAAGGGATTGATGTCGTGTGCGTCAATTTATATCCGTTCCAGAAAACGATCGAAAAACCAGGCGTAACTGTCGAAGAAGCCATTGAAAACATTGATATCGGCGGTCCTGCGATGCTTCGCGCTTCTGCCAAGAACCATGAAAGTGTTGTTATTATTGTCGATGCTGCCGATTATGGGCAGGTCTTAAATGAACTTCGCTCAAATGAAGATGTTTCGCTTGAAACAAGAAGAAAACTTGCGGCAAAAGTGTACCGTCACACAGCGGCATACGATGCCTTGATTGCGGAATACATGACAAACCTGGCCGGCGAAGAACAGCCTGAAAGAATGACATTCACATATGAGTTGAAACAATCGCTGAGATACGGAGAAAATCCGCATCAGAAGGCATCTTTTTATGAAAAGCCGCTTGGATCTAAGTTTTCCATTGCCCATGCCAAGCAGCTTCATGGAAAAGAGCTTTCTTTTAACAACATCCGTGATGCTGACGCAGCTTTACAAATTGTAAAAGAATTTGACAAGCCGGCAGCAGTGGCCGTCAAACATATGAACCCTTGCGGCGTGGGAACGGGCGAGAATGCGGCAGATGCTTTTTCAAAAGCATATGAAGCCGATCCGACTTCCATTTTCGGAGGAATCATCGCGTTCAACCGTGAAGTGGACGAAAGTGCAGCAAAAATTTTAAAAGAAATCTTCTTGGAAATTATTATTGCGCCTTCTTTTACAGAGGAAGCCCTGAACATTTTAACAGCCAAGAAAAATATCCGTCTGTTGACCGTTTCGTTTAATGAAAAAAATACGCCTGAAAAAGTGTTGACTTCCATTGAAGGCGGATTGCTTGTACAGGAACAGGATGCGCTTGGCCTTGATGACGCAGAACTGACTTTCCCTACAAAGCGGAAGCCGGCAGAAGAGGAAATGGAAGCTTTGAAACTGGCATGGAAAGTGGTCAAGCATGTGAAATCAAACGCCATCGTTGTTGCGGATGAAGCGATGACCCTTGGTGTGGGAGCAGGACAGATGAACCGTGTAGGGGCGGCGAAAATTGCGATCGAACAGGCAGGGGAAAGAGCGAGAGGCGCCGTGCTTGCATCGGATGCTTTCTTCCCGATGAGTGATACCGTGGAAGAAGCGGCAAAAGCGGGCATTACAGCCATTATCCAGCCGGGAGGGTCCATCCGCGACGAAGATTCAATCAAAGCCGCGGATGAACATGGAATCGCTATGGTATTTACTGGCGTGCGCCATTTTAAACACTAAAACAATGGACGGTGAATTTCTTTGAAAGTTCTGGTTGTCGGCGGAGGCGGAAGAGAGCACGCCATCTGTAAAAAATTGAAACAAAGCAAGCAGGTGACCCAAATTTTTTGTGCACCGGGAAACGCGGGCATTGCCGAAGATGCGACCGTAGTGCCAATTAAGGAAACAGCATTTTCAGAACTGATTGATCTGGCTAAAAAAGAGCAGATCGGGCTGACAATCGTCGGGCCTGAAGTTCCCCTGAACGCCGGGATTGTTGATGAGTTCGAAGCAGCAGGCCTGAAAATTTTCGGTCCCAGGAAAAACGCCGCGATAATCGAAGGAAGCAAGTCCTTTGCAAAGGATTTGATGAAAAAATATAAGATTCCAACGGCTGCCTATGAAACTTTCCACTCTTACGAGGATGCGAAAGCATATGTGGACGAACAGGGAGTACCTATTGTCATCAAGGCTGACGGGCTTGCCGCTGGAAAAGGCGTTGTCGTAGCAATGACACTTGAAGAGGCACATGCGGCATTGAAAGATATGCTGCTGGATGAAAAGTTCGGTGAGTCATCCACAAGTGTCGTGATTGAGGAGTTTTTGGAAGGCGAAGAGTATTCGCTGATGGCTTTTGTCAATGGCGGCAAAGTCTATCCGATGGTCATCGCGCAGGATCACAAACGTGCTTTTGACGGAGACAAAGGCCCGAATACAGGCGGCATGGGCGCATACTCGCCTGTCCCTCATATTCCGGCCGGCGAAGTGGAGCAGGCTGTAAAGGATATTCTGATCCCGACGGCCAACGCCATGATTGAAGAAGGAAGGCCGTTTACCGGAATTTTATATGCCGGATTGATTTTAACAAAAGACGGTTCCAAAACGATCGAATTCAACGCCCGGTTCGGAGACCCCGAAACGCAGGTGGTGCTGGAACGCTTGGACAGCGATTTGGCAGAACTCGTGAATGATATTTTAGAAGGCAAAGAGCCAGTCATCGAATGGTCGGACGATGCAGTAATCGGAGTCGTTTATGCATCCAACGGCTATCCAGGCGGCTATGAAAAAGGATTACTTCTTCCCGATTTGAAAGTTTTGGATCCTTCCGTTAAAGTATTCCATGCCGGAACAGCGGCAGGAAGCGAAGAAGGGACGTACGTTTCCAACGGCGGCCGCCTCCTGCTTCTGGCAGCGAAAGGTGCGGATATTGCCGCTGCTTCAGACAACGTATATAAAGAAATGAAGAAGCTCGACAGCGACCATTTCTTTTACCGGAAAGATATCGGATATAAAGCATTATTAGGGTGAACTCCTGCCTGCGGGCGGGAGTTTTTATTACGGGGCCTGTCCCCCAACTTATTAACGCGTTAAAGCGATGGGGGCCTGTCCCCAATTTCACAAATTTTTTATATTCGATTTTCAAACTTCACTGCGTTAAATTAAAAAGTATGTTAAAATTAAAAAAATCAGTGTGAACTCCCTAGGGAGGGTTGAATGTTGGAACAGAGATACAGATGGAGAAACAAAGAGATACGTGAACAGGCGGCGATTATTGATGGCAAAAAGCCACCTGCTATTCTATTAAAAAATGCCAGGTTTTTACACTCGAAGCTCCGCCGCTGGGTGGAAGGAAATATATGGATTAAGGACGATCGCATTGTGTATGCCGGTGAGGCACTTCCGAAAAACACAACGGCTGCCGAAATCGTAGATTGTACCGGCCTGACATTGGTACCAGGCTATATTGAGCCGCATGTTCATCCGTTCCTTTTGTACAATCCGCAAACATTTTCACGGTTTGCTGCACAGACCGGAACGACAACAACGATAAATGACAACCTATTTTTCTTTTTACATTTACAGAAAAAGAAAGCGTTTTCACTATTGCGCAAAGTCGATGAGTCGCCTGTTACGATGTATTGGTGGACGCGTTTTGATGCTCAAACAAAGCTTGAAGGGGAAGAAGTCATTTTTTCCAACAGTGATGTAAAATCATGGCTTGAACACGATAAAGTCGTTCAGGGAGGTGAGCTTACCGGCTGGCCGCAGCTTCTGGATGGTGACGATCTGATGCTGCATTGGATCCAGGAAACGAAGCGCCTTGGGAAAAAAGTGGAAGGGCATTTTCCCGGGGCTTCCGACAGGACGCTCGCCAAACTGATGCTGTTCGGAGCGGATTGTGACCATGAATCGATGACAGGAAAGGATATTTATAAACGCCTTATGCAAGGGTATACCGTCTCATTAAGGCATTCTTCGATTCGGCCGGATTTGCCTGTCCTTTTGGAAGATATGAAAAAGATGGAACTGAATCAGTATGAATCGATGTTGTTTACAACAGACGGATCAACCCCTGCATTTTACAGTCAGGGAATAATCGATGTGATGATCCGAATGGCGATTGACAGCGGGATTCCGGCAATCGATGCTTATCATATGGCATCTTATAATGTCGCCCGGCACTATAATCTGCAGCATCTGCATGGAATGATCGGAACCGGCAGAATTGCCAACATCAATTTCCTGGAAAGCGAAAACAAGCCTTCGCCCGTTTCTGTCCTTGCAAAAGGGCAGTGGGTGAAAAGGGACGGAAATCCAATTATCATAGATAAAGATATTCATTGGGAGGATTACGGAATTGAGCCTTTGGCATTGGATTGGGAATTAACGATGGAAGATCTGGAATTTTCCATGCCGTTTGGGGTGAAAATGGTTAACAGCGTCATTACGGAACCTTATTCAATAGCAATGGACATCTCATTGGATGAGCTGCCAAAAGACAGTGATGAGTCCTTTTTTGCACTGGTGGACAGAAAAGGGAAGTGGAGAATTAATACAATTTTGAAAGGATTCGCCAGAGAAGTGTGCGGATTTGTCTCTTCTTTTTCCACCACAGGAGACATCATTTTGATTGGAAAAAACAAAAATGATATGAGGCTTGCTTTTGAGAGAATGAAAGAAATCGGCGGCGGCATCGTACTCGCCGAAAATGGAACGATTGTGCACGAAATCCGTCTTCCTCTCTCAGGAATGATGTCGGAAAAAGAGCTTCCTATTCTCATAGGAGAGGAAGAAGAGTTAAGACGGCTGCTTGCAGACAGGGGATATCCGTTTTCGGATCCCGTCTACTCGTTATTCTTTCTTTCTTCCACTCATTTGCCGTATATCCGCGTGACTCAGCGCGGCATGTATGATGTAATGAATAAAACAGTACTCTTTCCGACGTTAATGCGTTAAAATAGTTGAGAGAAAGAGAATTTGAACTGCTTAGGGGATGGGATTTTGAAATTTACACGATTGGCTTTCGTTATATTGGCAATATTAATGCTGTTTGCCTCAGCTTGCGGTAAAAAGGAATCACAGGAGTCTGAAAAAAAGCAGCCGGAAAAAGAAAAAGCAGCAATAAAGAAGACCGCTCCATTGACCGGGGTGGAAACTAACATAGTACCGCCTGAACGTGCAGTCGCAGTAACAATCAACAATCACCCGGATGCGAGGCCGCAAAGCGGGCTTTCCCAGGCTGATATTGTATATGAAGCGCTCGCTGAAGGAAATGTAACGAGGTTTTTGGCCATTTTTCAAAGTGAAAAGCCGGAGAATATCGGTCCGGTCCGAAGTGCCAGACAGTATTTTATTGACCTTTCCAAAGGATATGATGCGTTGTATGTCGCCCATGGCTACAGCCCGGAAGCGGAGCAGACATTGAAGTCAGGAGCAATTGACAATATTAACGGAATACAGCATGACGGAACATTGTTTAAGAGGGCTGATTTCCGTAAAGCCCCGCATAATTCCTATATCACTTTTAAAAATATCGAAAAAGGTGCAAATGATGCCGGCTATGATATGGACAAAGCACCGAAGACATTGGATTTCCTTTCCGATGAAGAGGCCGGAAGCCTTGAAGGAGAGGCAGCAGCAAATTTGAAGGTGGCATACAGCCAAAACCAGACTTTTATCGCAGAATACCATTATGACTCCCAAGAAGAGAAATATACCCGGTCATCCGGAGGCGCCGAAACAGTCGAATATGATAATGACCAACCCATTCTTCTTGACAATGTCATTGTCATTGAGGCGGCTCATACGGTAAAAGATGAAGAGGGAAGACGTGGAATCGATCTTACGTCAGGTGGAAAAGCTTATGTTTTTCAAAAGGGAATCATCCAGGAAGCTGAATGGAAAAATGAAAATGGAAGAATTCTGCCATATAAAAATGGCGAAGCAATGAAATTGGTTTCTGGAAAAACATGGATCAATATCGTGCCAGAATTAACGATGGTCTCTTTTGAGTAATAACAGACAGCAGTTATAAAGGGGATTTTCAAATGCAGATTGAGAAGTTAAGAGGAAAAGCACTCGATCAATTGTTTGAAGCGATCTTATCGTTAAAAGACGTAGAAGAGTGCTACGAATTCTTTGATGACCTGTGTACAATCAATGAAATCCAATCTTTGTCCCAGCGTCTGGAGGTCGCAAGGATGCTTCGGGAAGGAAATACGTATCAAAAAATTGAAGCCGCCACCGGTGCAAGCACAGCAACCATTTCCCGGGTCAAGCGCTGTCTGAATTACGGCAATGACTCGTATGAAATGGTATTGGACCGGATAATGGAAAAAGAAAATCCGCAGCGATGACGCTGCGGATTTTCATATCCACTTTTCCATGCCTTTCCCTCCACCCAATCATTTCTTCATATTTCATCTCGGAGTTTGGCTTCTGTAATGTTATAATAGTGTACGGAATTGGAGAATGGAGGACTCATGGTTTATGTATGATGTCAAGAAATGGCGCCATGCTTTTAAATTGGATCCGAATAAAGAGATTTCGCCCGAGGCGCTGGAAAAAGTCTGTGAATCCGGAACGGATGCCATCATTATCGGCGGGACAGACGGTGTTACGTCCGACAATGTGCTTGATCTTATGGCGAGAGTCCGGCGTTACACGGTGCCATGCGCTTTGGAAGTGAGCAATATTGAATCCATTACACCGGGTTTTGATTTATATTTTATCCCGTCAGTCTTGAACAGCCGTGATGTCCGCTGGATGAGCGGCCTGCATCACGAGGCGGTCAAGGAATACGGAATATTGATCGACTGGGATGAAATGATTGTTGAAGGATACTGTATTTTAAATGGTGACTGCAAGGCGGCAAAGCTGACTGACGCCAACACGGATTTGACGGAAGATGACGTCATCGCTTACGCAATGATGGCTGAAAAGATGTTCCGCATGCCGGTCTTTTATATGGAATACAGCGGTACATACGGGGATCCGGACATTGTCCGCTCAGTAAAGGAAGAGCTCGAAAAAACGACTCTATTTTATGGGGGCGGCATTTCGACTGCCGGCCAGGCAAAAGAAATGGGCAAGCACGCAGATGTCGTGATTGTCGGCAATGCGGTGTACAAAAACCTTGGGGAAGCGTTAAAAACAGTTCAGGCTGTTAAAAATAGATAATACTATTGATATAATAAGAACAAATGTTCTTAAAGGTTGGTGATTACATGCAATTTTTAGCCGGGAACCTTCTGGAAGGATTGAACAAGGAACAGAAAGAAGCGGTTAAAACGACGGAAGGCCCGTTATTGATTATGGCCGGCGCGGGAAGCGGGAAAACGAGGGTTTTGACCCATCGGGTTGCCTATTTGATGCTGGAAAAAGGGGTTAACCCATACAATATCCTCGCCATTACTTTCACGAATAAGGCTGCAAGAGAGATGAAGGATCGGATCGGAAAAATCATTGGCACGGGTGCCCAAGATGTATGGATATCGACTTTTCACTCGATGTGCGTGCGGATGCTGCGCCGTGACATCGACAGGCTCGGTTATAACCGTAATTTTTCCATCCTGGATACGACCGATCAGCTTTCGGTTATCAAAGGTGTTTTAAAAGATAAGAATATCGATCCGAAGAAATTTGATGCAAGAGCGCTCCTTGGATCGATCAGCAATGCGAAAAATGAGCTGATTACGCCGGAGGAATATTCGAAGGAAGCCGGGGGTTACTATGACCGTATCGTAAGCGACGTTTACACAGAGTATCAGCGCCGGCTAAGAAGGAATCATTCTCTCGACTTCGATGACCTGATCATGGTCACAATCCAACTGTTCGAAAGAGTGCCGGAAGTGCTGGAATATTATCAAAGAAAATTCCACTACATTCATGTGGATGAATATCAGGATACGAACCGGGCGCAATATATGCTCGTGAAACTGCTTGCGGAGCGATTTGAAAATCTCTGTGTCGTCGGGGATTCCGACCAGTCGATCTACAGGTGGCGGGGTGCGGATATCGCCAATATCCTCTCTTTTGAAAAAGATTATCCGAACGCGAAAGTCATTTTACTAGAGCAGAATTACCGCTCAACGAAAAAGATCCTTAAGGCTGCGAACGAAGTCATCAAAAATAATCAGAATCGCAAACCGAAGAACCTTTGGACGGATAATGATGATGGCGAGAGCATCCAATATTACCGTGCAGATGGGGAAAAAACCGAAGCTCAGTTTGTTGCCGGTAAAATAAAAGAACTGACGGAAGGCGGAAAAAGAGACAGATCCGACATTGCGATCCTGTACAGGACAAACGCCCAATCCCGGGTCATGGAAGAAGTTTTAATAAAATCAAATATCCAATATACCATTGTGGGCGGAACAAAATTCTATGACAGAAAAGAAATCAAGGATCTGCTTGCCTATTTGCGGCTGATCGCCAATCCTGATGATGATATCAGCCTGCAGCGGATCATCAATGTGCCCAAGCGGGGAATCGGGGCCGCTTCCATGGATAAGATTGCGGCATATGCAGCCGAACAGGACATTTCCATGTTCGACGTATTGAAAGTCATTGATTTTGTTGGTGTCAGTCCAAGAATCGCAAATGCTTCAGCGGCTTTCCATGAATTGATCAATAATTTTGTACAAATGCAGGAATACCTCTCCGTGACAGAGCTTGTGGAAGAGGTCATTGAAAAATCAGGATATAAAGAGATGCTTAAGGCTGAGAAGTCACTCGAGGCTGAAAGCCGGCTGGAAAATATCGAAGAATTTTTATCTGTAACGAAAAGCTTTGAAGACGGCAGTGATGATAAAAGTCTGGTCGCATTTTTAACCGACTTGGCGCTTGTTGCCGATATCGACCAGCTGGACGAAGCGGACGAAGCCAACGATGCCGTGACGCTTATGACTTTACACTCCGCCAAAGGACTGGAGTTCCCGGTCGTTTTTCTAATCGGCATGGAGGAAGGGATTTTCCCTCATACCCGTTCTTTGATGGATGAAGAGGAGATGGAAGAGGAACGCCGTCTCGCCTATGTCGGGATCACAAGGGCGGAAGAGGAGCTGTATCTGACGAACGCCTATATGCGGACCCTTTACGGGCGTATAAATATCAATCCGGTCTCCCGTTTCATTGATGAAATTCCGGATGAACTGGTGGAAGAAGTTGGAGCAGAGCCGTGGACGTCCACTTCCTTCGGATTCCGGGAAAACCGGCCAAGCCCGGCAAAGCCTGTTTTCCGTCCTGCTGTTTCCGAAACAGACCAGGGGGAATGGAGCGTCGGCGATCGCGCAGAGCATAAAAAGTGGGGCACCGGGACAGTTGTCAGTATAAAAAAAGACGGCGGAAGCATCGAGCTTGACATCGCTTTTCCAAGCCCTGTAGGGATCAAGCGCCTGCTTGCGGAATTCGCTCCCATCAAGAAAGTGTAATATGGTTGAGAAAGGGTTGTTGACATGGACCGTGAGACTGCCCAAAACCGGGTTAAAGAACTGCACAATTTAATAAACCAATATAACTATGAATACCATGTACTGGATAATCCGTCTGTCCCGGATGCAGAATATGACCGGCTGATGCGTGAATTGACGGAGATCGAAAGTGAATTTCCGGATTTGGTGACGCCTGAGTCACCGACGCAGCGGGTTGGCGGCGAAGCTCTTTCCGCTTTTGAAAAAGTGGAACACAGAACGCCGATGCTCAGCCTCGCCAACGCTTTTGGGGAAGCCGGTTTGCGGGATTTTGACCGCCGCATCCGCCAGGCGATCGGGGACGATTTTTCCTATGTATGTGAGTTGAAAATCGACGGGCTTGCAGTCTCACTTCAATATGAAGACGGGCTCTTCGTATTGGGATCGACCAGGGGAGACGGAACTGTCGGAGAGAATATCACAGCCAATTTAAAAACAATCCGTTCCATCCCGATCCGCCTGAAAGAGGATTTGACCTTTGAAGTACGCGGTGAAGCATACATGCCGAGAAAATCATTTGAGCGCCTTAACAAAGAAAGGGAAAAGAAAGGCGAAATGCTGTTTGCCAATCCGAGGAATGCGGCAGCGGGCTCTTTACGCCAGCTTGACCCGAGGATTGCTGCATCCCGGCATCTTGACATCTTCCTTTACGGAATTGGAAATTACGGATCCCTTGGTGTCGATACACACAGCGGCGCACTCGAATACTTGGCGAAGCTCGGCTTGAAGGTGAACAAGGAATGGAGAAAATGCCAAACGATCGACGATGTGATTGAGTATATCGACACATGGACGGAAAAACGGCCTGACCTGGATTATGATATAGACGGAATCGTTATAAAAGTCGATTCTATAGAGCAGCAGGACCGTCTTGGTTTTACAGCAAAGTCGCCCCGTTGGGCCATCGCCTACAAGTTCCCTGCCGAAGAAGTGGTGACAAGGCTGACGGACATCGAATTGAGTGTAGGCAGGACCGGTGTCATCACGCCGACCGCTATTCTGGAACCAGTTCAGGTGGCCGGTACAACTGTCCAGCGTGCATCCTTGCATAATGAAGATTTAATCCGCGAAAAGGATATTATGCTTGGGGACTGGGTCATCGTCAAAAAAGCCGGTGATATCATTCCGGAAGTTGTCAACGTCTTGACTGAAAGACGGACAGGCGAAGAAACAGTGTTCCACATGCCGACACATTGTCCAGCGTGCGACAGCGATCTTGTACGCCTGGAAGGGGAAGTGGCGCTGCGCTGCATCAATCCGAAATGTCCGGCGCAGCGAAGAGAAGGGCTGATCCACTTCGTTTCACGCAACGCGATGAATATTGACGGTCTTGGAGAAAAGGTGATTGGTCAGCTGTTTGAACATGAATTGATTAGGGATCCGGCTGACATATATTTCCTGAAAAAGGAGCAGCTGCTTGAGTTGGAGAGAATGGGGGAAAAATCCGTCAATAATTTGCTGGCGGCGATCGAAAAATCTAAATCCAACTCCCTTGAGAAGCTGTTGTTCGGACTGGGAATCCGCCATGTCGGGGAACGCGCGGCAAAGGTTTTGGCCGAACATTATGAAACGATGGACAACCTGATCGCGGCTTCCCGCGACGACCTTGTAACGATTCCTGAAGTGGGAGAAAAAATGTCGGATTCGATTGCCACTTATTTTGAAAGCGAAGAAGTAGAGGAACTGATCTCTGAATTAAAATCGGCCGGTGTCAATATGACGTACAAGGGACCAAGAATTTCGGAAGCAGCGGAATCCGGTTCGATTTTTAGCAATAAAACGGTTGTTTTAACAGGCAAACTCGAGAAACTGACGCGAAATGAAGCCAAAGAGAAGATTGAAGCGCTTGGCGGACAAGTTACGGGCAGTGTCAGTAAAAAGACGGACCTGGTCATTGCAGGAGAGGACGCCGGATCGAAGCTGACAAAAGCGCAGGAACTGAATATAGAAATTTGGGATGAGGAAAAGCTCCTGGAAGAACTCAATCGTTAAAGGTGGAAGAAATGGAATGAAAAAATGGTTTTCCCTGCTGCTGGCAGCAGTTTTAATAACAGGATGCGCACCCGGTTTTAAAAATGAAAAGGAAGTTGTCCAAAAGAAGAATGATCAAAAAGGAACATCCATCATTCCGAATTACCAGCTTCCCGATTCCTATCGTTCTCTCATTCCTTTTGTACCGAGTAAAGCAAGGGGAATGGTCGTATCAAATCTAAATTCAAGATATGATATCGATGAATTTGAGACCGGATTGATGCGGGTGGCGACGGGACAATTTTCTCCGGATAAATACGTGTTCCAGGAAGGGCAGCATCTGGATAAAGAAACAGTGGGCCTTTGGCTGAACCGGAAATTCACGAAGGAACAGCTGAAGGAAAGAGGCCTCAAGAAAGAAGAGAATCTGGGGCTGAACCCGTTAAACGACGGCAAAGGATCAATCGAGGAACAGAACGAAAAAAACCCGATTTATCTCGCTCACATTTTGGAACATAACTACTTAACGAAAAATGATAAATCGGTAAAACTGAGCGGCGTAGTGGTAGGGCTTGCCCTTAACTCTGTCCACTATTACCAAAAGGAAAAATATGGGGCAACATTTGAACAAAAAATCCCCCGCGACAAACTCGAAGCCGAAGGGAAAAAGATGGCTGAAGAAGTGCTGAAACGAATGAGAAGTATGAAGGGGCTGGGGGATGTCCCAATCGTCATCGCTCTGTTTGAACAAAAAGGAAAGAACGATGTCGTTCCCGGAAATTTCTTCACATATGCCGTATCGGATAAAGGCAATTCTTTGGGCGACTGGAAGAAAATCGATGAGAAGTATGTCCTCTTCCCATCAGAGGAAGCGGAAAAAAATCATCGGGATGATTTGACTTTTTATATGAGATTCAAAGATGATATCGAAGAATACTTTCCAAATTATAACGGTGTTATTGGACGCGGGTTTTACAAAGATGGCCAGCTTGTCGATATGAAAATTGAAATTCCGGTCCAGATGTTTGGCGAAGCCGAAATCATTGGATTCACACAGTGGGCCACGTCATTGATCATTGACCACTTCCCGGATTATCTAAATGTTGAAGTGGAAATCAACTCAGTAAACGGGGCCGAAGCGCTCATTGTCAGAAACGCCGGTGAAGAAAAGCCGTTTGTGCATATCTACTAGAAAAGCGGAAGGCGGCTGCCTAGGGGCGACAAGCGCTGGCCGCCTTAAAGCGCCACATCCTGTGGCTTCGGCGGCACTAGGACGTCTTGTCCGTCGGAGGAAAAACCAGTGAAGGCGCCTTATGCCTTCATTGGTTTTTTCGAAGCGACCTCGAGCCCCTGCCGCCTGAAGCTGGACACAAGAAAAGCGGAAGCGCTCGTTAAGCGACGTACAGACTGGACGCCTCCAGAGAGGCAGCGCCACACCGCTTCCTCTTGCCCGGCGCCGGCTTTTTCTGATATTATCAATAGTATTGCGATTGGTTCGAAATATAGTTGGAGGTGGAAATAGATGTCAAGAATTACCAAAGAGCAAGTGTATCATATCGCGGATTTAGCCCGCCTGGAAATTAATGAAGAAGAGGCCGAGTTGTTCACAAGCCAGCTTGATGACATGATCAATATGGTTGAAAAGCTGGATGAATTGGATACTTCGAATGTCAAACCGATGTCACACGTTTTCATCCAAGAGAACGTCATGCGGGATGATGTGACGGTCGAAGGGCTTCCAATTGAAGAAACGATGAAAAATGTACCGGAACACGAAGGCAGACTAATCAAAGTTCCACAGATTTTGGAATAAGGAGGAAACCACATGTCATTGTTAGACCGTAAGATATCCGAAGTAAAAGAACTTTTACATAAAAAAGAAGTTACGGTTTCCGACCTTGTCGATCAGTCTCTGGCACGGATCAACGAGGTGGAAGAAAAAGTAAAAGCGTTTATCACAGTTGATGAAGAAAATGCACGCGCGCAAGCGAAAAAACTGGACGAGCAGATTGGTACAGACGCATCCAATCAAGCCCTTTTCGGGATACCTTCAGGTATTAAAGATAATATTGTAACGAAAAGCCTGGTTACAACTTGTGCGAGTAAAATGCTCGAAAACTTCGATCCCATTTATAACGCAACCGTCATGGAGAAATTGAATTCAAAAGGTACGGTTACGATCGGAAAAACGAATATGGACGAGTTTGCGATGGGTTCGACAACGGAAACATCCTTCTTTCATCCTACATACAATCCTTGGAACTTGGATTTTGTTCCTGGAGGTTCTTCCGGCGGATCTGCAGCGGCAGTGGCGGCTGGAGAAGTCATGTTTTCTCTTGGTACTGACACTGGCGGGTCCATTAGACAGCCGGCGGCTTTTTGCGGTGTAGTCGGGTTGAAGCCTACATATGGAAGAGTGTCCCGTTCAGGAGTAGTGGCATTTGCTTCTTCGTTTGACCAGGTCGGGCCGATTACACGCACAGTCGAAGACAATGCTGTTGTGTTAGAGGCCATCTCCGGCCATGATGACCGCGATTCCACATCCATCAAGCGTGAGGTTCCAAATTTCGTGAACAGCCTTACAGGTGATGTTCGCGGATTGAAAATCGCCGTTCCAAAGGAATATATCGGAGAAGGTGTGAGTGAAGAATCCAAAGAAGCGGTTCTTGCTGCGTTAAAAGTGCTTGAAGGACTCGGCGCTACTTGGGAAGAGGTATCTCTTCCATATTCCAAATACGGATTGGCATCTTACTATATCGTAACTTCTTCCGAAGCATCATCCAACCTTGCACGCTTTGACGGTGTCCGCTACGGCTACAGAACCGAAAATCCGAAGAATCTTTTGGACTTGTATAAAAAGACGCGTTCCGAAGGTTTCGGCGACGAAGTAAAACGCCGCATCATGCTTGGAACGTTTGCCTTAAGCGCCGGCTATTACGATGCTTATTATAAAAAAGCCCAGCAGGCACGTTCTTTGATCAAGCAGGACTTTGACAATGTGCTTTCCAAATATGATGTCGTCATCGGACCGACAACTCCGACTCCTGCCTATAAAATGGGCGAAGTCGTAGACGATATCATGACGATGTATGCAGGCGACCTATTGACAATTCCTGTAAACCTTGCAGGACTTCCTGCGATTTCCGTCCCATGCGGGTATTCGAATGGATTGCCGCTCGGACTTCAGATCATCGGAAATTATTTTGACGAAGAGACAATTTACCGTGTTGCTCACGCTTTTGAACAGGCAACAAACTATCATGAACAAAAACCACAACTGTAAGGGGTGAAAAAAATGAACTTTGAAACGGTCATCGGACTTGAAGTACACGTAGAACTTAAAACAGATTCAAAAATATTTTCGCCGGCACCGAACCATTTCGGTGCTGAGCCGAATGCGAACGTAACAGTGATCGACCTTGCTTATCCTGGAGTTTTGCCGGTATTGAATAAACGTGCAGTCGAATATGCGATGAAAGCAGCCATGGCTTTGAACTGTGAAATCGCTACTGAAACCGACTTTGACAGGAAAAACTATTTTTATCCGGACAATCCGAAAGCTTACCAAATTTCCCAGCAGGATAATCCGATTGGAAAGAATGGCTGGATTGAAATCGAAGTGAACGGCGAGAAGAAGAAAATTCGCATCAACCGCGTCCATATGGAAGAAGATGCCGGGAAACTTACGCATACAGGGAAAGGTTACTCTCTTGTGGACCTTAATCGTGCGGGAACCCCGCTTATCGAAATCGTATCTGAAGCAGATATGCGTTCGCCTGAAGAAGCTTACGCTTATTTGGAAAAATTGAAAGCAATCGTCCAATTCACAGGCGTATCCGACTGTAAAATGGAGGAAGGTTCTCTTCGCTGCGACGCGAACATCTCCTTGCGTCCAGTCGGACAGGAAGAGTTCGGTACAAAAACCGAATTGAAAAACCTGAACTCTTTTAACTTCGTAAGAAGAGGACTGGAATATGAAGAAAAACGCCAAGAGGAAGTGCTCCTTTCGGGCGGAAAGATTTTACAGGAGACACGCCGCTACGATGAAGCATCAGGAAAAACCATCCTGATGCGTGTAAAGGAAACAGCGGACGACTACCGCTACTTCCCTGAGCCGGATCTTGTAAAATTAACGATTGACGACGAATGGAAAGCCAGAGTCCGTGCGGAAATTCCTGAGCTTCCGGATGCGAGAAAACAGCGCTATGTCGGCGAACTCGGGCTTCCGGAATACGATGCAATGGTGCTTACGCTCACTAAAGAAATGTCTGACTTCTTTGAAGCGGCGATCGCTGCAGGGGCTGATCCGAAACAGGCATCCAACTGGCTTATGGGAGAAGTATCCGCCTATTTGAACGTGGAGCAAAAAGAACTCCATGACGTCGCGTTGACTCCTGAAGGATTGGCCGGCTTGATCAAGCTGATCGAAAATGGCACTATTTCTTCAAAAATCGCGAAAAAAGTATTCGGTGAATTGATTGAAAAAGGCGGAGACCCTGAAACAATCGTCAAAGAAAAAGGACTCGTTCAAATTTCTGACGAAGGCGAACTTCTGAAAATCATAGTGGAAGTGCTGGATGCCAACGAGCAATCAGTTGAAGACTTCAAGAATGGAAAGGGACGTGCGCTCGGCTTCCTTGTGGGCCAAGTGATGAAGGCCACAAAAGGACAGGCCAACCCGCCGCTTGTAAACAAGTTGCTTAAGCAGGAAATTGAAAAAAGATAGGTTTAGAATGAAAGACAGTTTAATGCAGCCCGCGCTGATTAAACTGTCTTTTTTTTTGGCATCTGGCCTTCAAGATCAAAAGCCTGGGATACTGTGTCCACACAATCAAGTCATTTTAAAAGCTTTATTTTGTTATTCGCAAAAGTTGTGGAGAAATTCCTCTTATGTAATTTGTATATGTTATATAATATTTTTAATTATTTGATAAAGGGGTGATGTCTTATGGCGTATATGGAAAAAGAATTATATAAAATGATTATGCTAAGGAGATGTCACATTGAAAAGGGAAAAAATCAAATTACAATCAGAGACAGAAAGATTAACATTAAGACCGTTACAGAATGAGGATTATGAACGGTGGCTGGAAGGATTCAGCCAAAGGCTTCCTTCGCAATATAAATACGATGACGACAAGATGGATTTGACGGAATGGACCCAGGAAAAATTTAACGATGTGGTATTAGCCGAGCGGGATGAGGCATACGTTTTTGCGGTTTTTCGGAAGTCGGATCAAAAACACATTGGCATGGTTGAATTTTGTACGGTTATGAGAAAAGAATTTCAGTGGGGCCTTTTAGGCTATATCATTCATAATCAATTCTGGAAAAACGGATACGGTACAGAGGCTGTTAGAGAAGGGATTCGTATGGCTTTTCAAAACCTTGGATATCATCGCATTGAGGCTCATATCAATGTAGACAATACGCCTTCAATTAAATTGGCGGAGCGTGTCGGGCTTACCTATGAATGTACGAGAAAGGAATTTATTTATGAATTTGACCGCTGGAACGATAATCTTGTGTATTATATGAATTCAAAATAAAACAGGTTTCAATTGAAGAGCGCATTTCGGCAGCACGAATTGTGCTCTTTCTTAAATAGTAAGGCTTAAATGAATAGTTGGCAGACTTGCACGCAACATATTTGAAAATGATATTTTATTAACTTGTGAATACTTGGTAATAAATGCTTGTAAATAAACTAATAGTAAGGAGACCGCTATGCAAAAAATAGTTCCGCATTTATGGTATGACAAAGAGGCGAAAGAAGCCGCATTGTTTTACATCGGTTTGTTTGACGATTCTAAACTTTTAAATGTGACAGTCCTTGAAAATACTCCTTCTGGAGACTCGGAATATGTGAGTTTTGAATTGGCTGGACAACGATTCGATGCGATAAGTGCAGGCCCTTATTTTACATTTAATCCATCCATTTCCTTGATGGTGGCCTGTTCTTCTGCAGAAGAAGTAAATGCAAAATGGGATGCTCTTATTGAAGGCGGGACCGAATTAATGCCATTGGGTGAATACCCTTTTAGCAAGTGGTATGGCTGGGTTCAGGATCGATTTGGGTTGTCTTGGCAGTTGATGCTTATGGACAAAGAACAAACGGTTCAAAAGATTATCCCGAACTTTCTTTTTTCAAGTGATTCATGCGGGAAAGCTGAAGAAGCAGTAAAGTACTACGTGAGAATATTTGAAGATTCAGGAATAGGGACAATTAGCAGATATGGGGAGGGAGAAGCGACGTCATCGAAGGCAAAAGTGAATTATGCTGGTTTCAATCTCAGCGGCATTCAATTTTCAGCAATGGATAATGCCTTCGACGCAGATTTCAATTTTAATGAAGCATTTTCATTCATGATAAACTGCAAAGACCAGAAAGAGATTGATTACTTTTGGGATAGGCTTTCTGCGGTACCTGAGGCAGAACAATGCGGGTGGGTAAAGGATCCATTTGGCGTTTCATGGCAGATTGTTCCGGAAAACATGGATGAGGTCATGTTTAGAGGGTCAAGGGATGAAATCAAGCGAGTTACTGAGACGCTATTCAAGATGAAAAAAATTGATATTGCTGCATTGGAAAAAGCCCGTTTTGAAAAATAAAGCCCGTCAATGCCGGGAAAAAACAATATTTGAATTTTAACCCCGTCTTTGAACGGGGTTATATGTATTTTGGTTTCCTTTTTAACCCATTCCAAGGGGGAGCCAAAAACCCCCAGCAGCGTGCTATTATAAATGTTGTATAATTGAAGAATAAATGAAAGAAGTAATTTTATTGGGATCAGGGAGGTGCCAAGATATGGAAGCAGCTGTTTGTCAATATTTGCAGCATTTACGATTGGAAAAGGAACTACCGAGCATCAATTACTTACAAAGGCTGATTCAGCATCATCTTTCGCTTGTACCCTATGAAACTTTCAGCAAATTTCATTATTTTTTAAATGGACCGGAGCTGGTTCCTTCACTGCCCGATTTTGTAAAAAATTTAACTGATAGAGGGTGGGGCGGTACCTGTTTTACCCTGAATATGAACTTTGCACGACTGCTTTCCGATCTCGGTTTTGATTGTTCCTTGGTCAGGGTGCAGCCATCACATTTGGCAATAATGGTTGAAATCAACGGCAAGCGCTTATATGTGGACGTCGGCTACGGTTCTCCCATTATGAAGCCGGTAGAGCTGGAGGCAAAGCCCCGCCATGTTCTGCACGGTTTCGGGGAAGAAATTATTTTTACAAAAATAAAAAACGGAGAATATGAAATTGACCGGCGTTCCAACGGCAAATCTTTTGTAAAAAAGCTGATCAAATGGGCGCCTCTTTCAGAGGAGCATATATTGAATGACATTGGCGAGTCTTATGCAGATCGCGATGAAAATATCACGATGAGGAGAATTACAGCGGTTCGTTTTAACGGGCATCAATGTTTTTTCCTTAGAAATCGGACGATGAAAGTGATGACATACCGCAATATAAGCGAACTGCAGATCAATGAACAGGAAAAATGGATCAACCTCATCCATGAAGTCTATCAAATTGATAAAAATTCAATGGAACCAGTATTGACGTTTTTAAAAAATAGGGGCGTGAATTTGTTTTAAACCTTCATTTTTTGATGAAATTACCGATAAATATATATAGTTACAGAAAAACTAACTAAAAAATTCATATTTTTTCCAGTAAAGTCGAAATATGATAGGATAAGAGTATATTAAATTCGACATAAAGGAAGTGAGAATTTGAAAAAGAAGATCGTCATTCCTGGCCTATGTTTTGCAGCATTGTCGACGGTAGCTTTTGAAGAGGCTGTTCAAGCCGCCGAACCTCCTGCGATAAAAGCCCAAGCTGAAACAAAGTATGTTTCAGTGAATCAAGGTTCAGCTCTTAATGTCCGGAGCAGCGCTTCATCGAGCAGCAGCGTGATCGCCAAATTGCCAAGTGGGACGAAAGTATCTGTTCAGTCAGAATCGGGTGGCTGGGCAAAAGTGACAGTCAATGGGAAGACAGGATATGTCAGTGCACAATTTTTGTCGTCAGGCGCCCCGGCAAGCCAACCAGTTGCTAAGCAGGAAGTTGCTAAGCAGGAAGTTGCACCTGCACCAGCCAAAGCAGTTACAAAATACATAAATGTAAATTCAGGCTCGTCGCTGAACATGCGAAACAGCGCTTCAACAAGCGGAAGTGTAATTGGCAAATTGACTCGTGGGACGAAAGTATCTGTTCAATCGGAAGCAGGCGGTTGGGCCAAAATAGCTGTCAATGGAAAGACAGGCTATGTAAGCACACAATATTTGTCCACAAGCGTTCCAGTGAGCCAGCCAAAAGCCAATATTAAACAAGCATCGACGCTGGCGCCTGCCAAGCCTGCAGCAAAGCAAGCTTCGACTGCATCAACAAAAACCGTTACAAAGTATGTGAACGTAAATCCCGGTTCGTCGTTAAACGTGAGAAGCAAAGCGTCTACAAGCGGAAGCGTCATTGCCAAATTGGCCTCCGGTTCCAAAGTGTCTGTCCAATCGGAATCCGGCGGCTGGGCAAAGATAACCGTCAGCGGAAAGACAGGGTATGTAAGCACTGCATATTTAGCAATGGGTGCACCGGCTAACAAACCTTCAGCCAATAAAGTACCGCCAACATCAACAAAAACCGTTACAAAGTATGTGAACGTAAATCCCGGTTCGTCGTTAAATGTGAGAAGCAAAGCGTCTACAAGCGGGAGCGTCATTGCTAAATTGTCCTCCGGATCAAAGGTATCTGTCCAATCAGAATCCGGCGGCTGGGCAAAGGTGACCGTTAATGGCAAAACGGGTTATGTAAGCACTGCGTACTTAGCAACGAGTACATCGGCCAACAAACCTTCAGCCAATAAAGTACCGCCAACATCAACAAAAACCGTTACAAAATATGTGAACGTAAATCCCGGTTCGTCGTTAAATGTGAGAAGCAAAGCGTCCACGAGCGGAAGCGTCATTGCCAAATTGTCCTCCGGCTCCAAAGTGTCTGTCCAATCGGAATCCGGCGGCTGGGCAAAGATAACCGTCAGCGGAAAGACAGGGTATGTAAGCACTGCATATTTAGGATCGAGTGCACCGGCCAACAAACCTGCGGCCAATAAAGTACCGTCAACATCAACAAAAACCGTTACAAAATATGTGAACGTAAATCCCGGTTCGTCGTTAAATGTGAGAAGCAAAGCGTCCACGAGCGGAAGCGTCATTGCTAAATTGACCTCCGGTTCCAAAGTGTCTGTCCAATCGGAATCCGGCGGCTGGGCGAAGGTAACCGTTAATGGAAAAACGGGTTATGTAAGCACCGCATATTTAGCAATGAGTACACCGGCTAACAAACCTGCAGGCAATAAAGTGCCGCCAACATCAACCAAAACCGTTACAAAATATGTGAACGTAAATCCCGGTTCGTCATTAAATGTGAGAAGCAAAGCGTCCACGAGCGGAAGCGTCATTGCCAAATTGTCCTCCGGTTCAAAAGTGTCTGTACAATCAGAATCCGGCGGCTGGGCAAAGGTGACCGTTAATGGAAAAACGGGTTATGTAAGCACCGCGTATTTAGCAACAGGTGCACCGGCTAACAAACCTGCAGGCAATAAAGTACCGCCAACATCAACCAAAACCGTTACAAAATATGTGAGCGTAAATCCCGGTTCGTCGTTAAACGTGAGAAGCAAAGCGTCTACAAGCGGGAGCGTCATTGCTAAATTGTCCTCCGGTTCCAAAGTGTCCGTCCAATCAGAATCCGGCGGCTGGGCAAAGATTACGGTGAATGGCAAAACAGGTTACGTAAGCAGTGAGTATTTGTCTGCAAAGGCACCCTCTGCGGGTTCTCCAGTTAAGAATCCTGTTAAAACAACAACCAAATATGTGAATGTAAACGCTGGGTCGACTCTTTATTTGCGTAGCAAGGCTTCTACAAGTGCAAGTATAGTTGATCGGCTGACACGCGGAACAGCGGTTAAAGTTGAATCTGAAGCAAATGGTTGGGCAAAGGTATCAGTAAATGGAAAAACGGGTTATGTAAGCAGTGAATTTTTATCCGAAACAAACGGAAAAACCGAAACTGCCAAACCGAAAACTAAATATATCAATACATCTTCCGTATCCGGTGTAAGCATGTATAAGAGCGCATCAACAAATGCTTCCATTATCATTAAGATTGGGGCGGGAGTGCCTGTTCAAGTATATTCGGAGGAAAAAGGCTGGGCTAAAGTGAAAGCCTATGATTCCGACGGGTATATCCAGTCCAAGTTCCTTTCGGATACAAAACCTGAATCCAAGCCAAGCGAGGAGGCAAAGGATCAGACGAATCAAATCAAATATGTGGCTGTCAACCCTGGTTCGAATTTAAATATGCGGTCCGGCCCTTCAGCAACAGCAGCCATTATTGCCAAACTTGCGAACGGCACCGCAGTCACCTATCATTCCGAATCGGGAGGCTGGGCAAAGGTTACGGCGAACGGAAAAACCGGGTATGTAAGTACCACATATCTGTCTTCGGGTTCCAATGGATCTGAAAAAGGAGAAAATGGCTCAAAAACGAACGAATACTCCAATTACAATCTTACTTTGGATGAAATGGTCAAAATCCAAATGGCTGCCAATCCTCAGACGGATAAGCAATATGCCACTTATATAAGGGAAGATGCTTTAAAGTTAAATTCCAATGCTAAGTCAGGAACGGTTTTAAGCGGCACCTGGAATGTCCGAAGCGGAGCCGGAACCAATTTTAGCTCCCTCGGTAAAGTAAGCGCAGGAAGCACTTTGAACATTTTATCTTCCAAAAAAGACAAAGATGGATACACTTGGTACCAAGTCCAGTATAAAACCGGATGGGTAACAGCAAAGCCGGAGGATGTAAAATATTATCTTGATCCAAATAACTTTATTAATGATCCTGTAAAATCGCTTCAGTTTATCAATCTATCAAAAACAGCGAACGCCCAGGCAGCTGAAATAAATGAGAAAATACTTTCCGGAAAAGGCATTTTAAGCGGAAAAGCAGCTTCATTTATAGAAGCGGGGAAAATTCATGGTGTCAACGAGATGTACCTGATCTCCCATGCTTTGCTTGAGACAGGTAATGGGACTTCCCAATTGGCCAGAGGTGTAAAAGTGAACGGCAAAACAGTTTACAATATGTACGGCATCGGAGCTTACGACGGTTCAGCCGTTCAAAGCGGCGCCCAGTTTGCCTACAACGCAGGCTGGTTCACTCCTGAGGCTGCCATCATTGGCGGAGCTCAATTTATTGGTAAGAACTATATCAGCGCCGGCCAGAACACATTATATAAAATGAGATGGAATCCGCAAGCTGCAAGCAATACAGGAAAGGCCACCCACCAGTATGCAACGGATATCGGATGGGCGGTAAAACAAATTACGCAAATCCACAATTTATATATGTTGGTCAATTCGTATACTCTAGTCTACGACATTCCGGTCTATAGAAAATTGTAACCTCATGTTCGATATATCGAAGCACTCCCGCTTTTTGCGGAGAGTGCTTCGTTCTGGTGTAGGAAATTATAAAGCGCTTAAGTTGTTAATAAACTCAATATCTTTTTGTGCTACGTCCAGCTCCGACGGACAGGAGGTCCTAGTGCCGCCGGCGCCACAGGACGTGGCGCTTTAAGGCGGCCAGTGCCTAGCCCCGCAAGGATCAAGCCGATTCCCTGTTCGCTTGCGAACTGCCCCCTCGGGAATCGTCTTGTTTGCCCGCGCTAATCAAGGCGCTTTCGCTTTTGGTCATTTTACTGAATTTCTTCGTCTTTCGCTTATATTTCCCTCCGCATCGCCTGCAGGACATCAATCCTTGTTGCCCGCTGTGCCGGCCTCCATCCGGAAAACACTGTGACGATCAGGCAGATGGCAATGCTGATCAATGAAAGGGTCCATGGAATATATGAAAATAGTAAATTCTCAGGCGGTGCTTCGTTAAAAATATTTTCAACGACTAGCGGCAATGAGAAATTGACAGCAAGGCTGACTCCATAGGCTGCCGCCGTTCCGGCCAAAGCACCGATCAATCCAATACAGCTGCTTTCCAACAGAAAGATCTTTTTGATGGTGCCGGGGTTTGCGCCGATTGCTTTCATGATGCCAATATCAGGTGCACGTTCCGTCACAGCCATCGTCATCGTATTATAAATACCGATTGAAGCAATAATAAGTGCGATTGTACCAACCAATATCAATCCGATTTTCATGATTGTAAAGATCATATTCACTTGTTTCATCTCACTGACGATGGAATACGTTTCGTATTTGTCCGCATCCAGCTTTTCTACGATGCCTTCTACAGCTTGAACATTATCGGCGTAAATTTTCACCTGGTCGTATGTTTTCTCTTCTCCATCTTTCATCTCTTCCTCTTCAACTTCTACAGAACCTCCACGGGTCCCTGTAAAAGCTTCTACATCTTTTAAAACTGATTCTGAAATAAATACATCAGAATTAGTCATCCAATCTTTTGCAGGTTTTTTGGCAATCCCCACAATGGTAAGAGGAATCGCTGTAGTGGAGTCCTTCCTGTCCTTCACTTCCATCTGCACAGTTTTTCCGATTAAGCTTCCTTTAAAGGCATATTCCTCTTTAACAGTTCCGTCTTCGTTATACGGGTTGACGCCATCTTCCACTTCATATGCCAACTCTTCCGGGAAAGAATAACCGACAACAATCTCATTGGCTTTATCCGGCAGGCGGCCTTCTGATAATTCGAATCCCGCTTTCACTTCTTCAGGGAAAAAAGTGACAAGGGTATTAGCTTGGATGTTGTATTTTCCAATTTCATACACAGGCGTCTGCTGAAGCATCTGCCTTCGTGTGACCGCCTTGACATCATCCAATGCTTCAAAATATTCGATATGCCGGTCATTGATTGCTTTGTAGTTTTCTTTATCATCCATTTGGGCATGAACTTCTATTTCTGTTACAAGCCGGTCTTCCATCAAATCCTGAATGATTGATTTGTGAAGGCCGAATCCGACGGATGCAAGCACAATCAAGAATGCACAACCAATGGCTGTTGCCAGCATCGTCATGAAAACCCGGGATTTGTTCTTTTTCATATTTTGTCTGACAAACTTGATTTGATCTTTCAGCGTCATGCCAACACCGCCTCCAATATTTTTCCGTCGGCAATTTCAATCGCCCGGTGCCCGATTTCTGCAACCTTGTCATCATGCGTAATAATTAAAAAAGTGATGCCCTCTTTGTTCAGTTCCTTGATGAACTGAAGAAGCTGGTCCTCTGTTTCGCTGTCGAGGCTGCCGGTCGGTTCATCCGCAAGAATGAGAGGGGGATTGACTGCAAGGGCCCTCGCAATGCTGACGCGCTGCTGCTGTCCGCCTGACAGCTCATTCGGATAGTGGTTTTTATATTCCAGCAAACCCACCCTTTGTAATGTTTCATCCGTCTTTAGTTTACGTTCCCGCTCGTTTATTCCTTTTAAAACGAGCGGCAGTTCCACGTTTTGGAAGGCCGTCATGCTGGGGATCAATTGGAAGTTTTGAAAGATAAATCCAAGATGTTCCAGGCGGAAATCTGCAAATTTCGCTTCATTCAGATCACTGACTTTTTCTCCGGCAATCCATACTTCCCCTTGCGTTGGTTTGAGAAATCCGCTGATAATGTTCAATAGAGTCGACTTTCCTGAACCGCTTCGCCCGACTATGGTTACAATTTCACCTTCATTGACAGTAAGGGAAACATCCTCGAGCACAGGTATTTTATGCTTTTGTCCCCTCTTTCCAACCTCAAAAGCATGGCTTACATTTTTAACAACAATCACGATTTATCCCACCTTTAAATAATGACTCTAACCTATTAGACGAGGCAAACGCGGAAAACACTACAAATAGATTTAAAGGTTTTTTGAACAAAATGGAGAAGAACAATGATGGAGGGAGAAATTTGAAAGCGGAAAAATAAACGGCTATTCCTGTATGTGGAACAGCCGCACATTTATTTTTTCAAGAATTTCATTAATACTGCAAACAGACCGATGCCTGCCAATGATCCAAGCGCGAAACTCCAGGAAAAATAGTCTGTGACTAGGTAGATGATCAGCATGCATACGAAATAGCCTAAAGAAAAGCCGATTAGATGATTTTTTATGTTCATTTGCAGCAACTCCTTTTTTACATAATCAGTGCAATAGAGCTCGCAATCAGAGTAAGTATAGATATGAGCTGAAGTACATTATGCTGGGCGTCGGGAATGATATGGCCTTTCACAGGCGGCAGCCATTTGATTGTATTTTTGAAATGGGACTCGTATAGGGACCGGGGAAACTGCTTTAAATGAATCCCGGTAAGATAGGGCATCCACCAGGTGAGAATTTGCATCACAAGGAAGACAAGGTAAAACATAACCGAAACAGCCATGAGCCATTTGATTTTTGTTGCAAACAGTCCGATACAAAGAAGGATAACCAAACCATTGGCGATAGCTTCCGTGAATTTTTCCTTCCGTGAGTATTTGGACAGATCATTCCAGGGAAAAAGGGGGACCAAAGTTGTCACTTCGAAATAAAGAAACAGCAAGATTTGAAGGACAAGGGAGACGTAATAATAATCCACAAAAATCCCTCCTTTCCTATTAAACTTATACAATTGATATAATAAACCCTGAAAGGCGGTAGTTGAATGTCTGAAAGAAATGAACAGCCAGCTTGGCTGCAAAAGTACATGAAGTCCCCGTCCAAGCAGCAGGAGCTTTATAAGCGCACCCTCCTGGTTGTTGTCCTTTCCCAGATTTTTGGCGGTGCCGGGCTTGCTGCCGGTATAACGGTGGGGGCGCTGCTTGCACGCGATATGTTGGGGACAGACAGTTTTGCAGGAGTTCCTGTCGCGTTGTTTACACTAGGCTCTGCAGCGGCAGCCCTGATTGTGGGACGGCTCTCCCAGAGATTCAGCCGGCGTTTCGGGCTGGGAGCAGGATTCATAGCGGGAGGTATCGGTGCAATCGGAGTAGTGGCTGCCGCGGTTATGAATAATGTTTTCCTGCTTTTTATTTCATTGTTTATCTACGGAGCAGGCACGGCCACCAATCTTCAGGCGCGCTATGCAGGGACGGATATGGCCAATGGCACCCAAAGGGCTACAGCTGTCAGTATCGCCATGGTTTCTACCACCTTTGGTGCGGTGGCGGGTCCAAATCTTGTAGACGTGATGGGCAGGTTTGCGGAAGGAGTCGGCATACCTCCGTTGGCAGGGCCTTTCATATTGGCTGCTGCAGCGTACCTGCTTGCCGGGCTTGTTTTGATTACTATGCTTCGTCCTGTTCCTTTAGTAGTAGCGAAAGCGTTAGCGGATGCTGAAGACCAAGAAGCAATGAAGGTATCAGATGGAATAGCCGGCTTATCAAACAGGCGGGGAATCGTCGTTGGAGCCACGGTGATGGTCCTTACCCAAATTATCATGGTCGCTATCATGACGATGACGCCGGTACATATGGAACACCACGGGCACGGATTAAGAGAAGTCGGGCTTGTGATAGGAATCCATATCGGCGCCATGTACCTGCCGTCACTTGCGACGGGCATCCTCGTAGATAAAATAGGCCGAACAACCATGGCCGGAGCGGCAGGAGCCACTTTACTGGCTGCCGGGCTACTGTCCGGATTGACTTCTGGTGAATCGATGCCGATGCTTATCATTGCACTCGCTTTGCTGGGACTCGGTTGGAATTTCGGCTTGATCAGCGGGACAGCTCTCATAGTTGATGCAACAACCTTGTCAACAAGGGCAAAGACGCAAGGAGCTGTCGACGTTTTGATTGCCCTTGCGGGAGCATCAGGAGGTGCATTATCCGGCATGGTCGCAGCCCACTTCAGCTATGCCGCGCTGTCACTTGCCGGAGGGCTTCTTTCCCTGCTCTTGATCCCGGTCGTCATATGGGTACGAGGTAAAAGAGAATCCGGAAAAGCGGCTTAATTTTTCAAATCCATTAAGTCCCAATTGATGTCAGTCAGGCGATGTCTGAGGACCAATTGGGACTTTCTGGCTTTTTCACTTAAAGAAGCAATGTCTTCAGATTGTTCCTGCCAAGATAAGCCGGTCTCTTTTTCAAGCCTGGAAACCTCCTGATCAAACCATTGACTGTACCGCTCATATATTGCGGATGCCACACTCTCATTCTGAAACTCTTCCGGGGGACTATAATTCAAGTTGTTGAACCAGACTTGAAACGCCTTCTCACCATCTTCTTTCATTCTTTTTTGAAAAACCTCAATGATTTCCTTTATTAACCCTTCATCGAATCCATACTGAACCATTATTCTTTCGATATTGTCCAAGGTAATCATAGACAGCTTCCTTTTATTTTTAAAAAGACGACTAAACATTATTGCATCACCTCTGTACCTCTCTATACGATTTGTACAATGAAAAGTTTCCTTAAATGGTAAAATAGAATGATTGAGTTCAAATGAATAGACTTGATTTGGAATTTTTCGAGTTGAGCGATTTAGATTAAGGATTGGGACGGTGTTCAAGGTTAATTGCACGATGTCTATGGATAATTGCACGAACATGGCTAGGAATTGCACGATTCCCAAGATAATTGCACGAACCTAACGCAGAATTTAACGTCCCAAAAATTTTTTTAAAAAAAGTGTAGTGATCATACCACCGGCCGCCGTCTATACGGGTGACGGTTGAAAGGGGGGAGAGAAGTTTTGGATGATGTGCTCATTGAAAAAATCAAGAGCGGCAATGACCACGCATTCCGATTGCTTGTGGAAAAATACCGAAATTATATTCTTCACGCAGTGTATGGCGTTTTGCGCAATGAAAAAGATGCGGAAGACGCAGCACAGGAAGTGTTCATGAAAATCTATACTTCTCTCCCCCAATATGAGAAGCAAGGTTTTAAAACATGGATCACAAGAATTGCGGTTAATCATGCCATTGATATAAAAAGAAAAAAGATGAGACGGCAGGAAGAAATGAATGTTGAGTATGAAGAGGCAAGCCACGCGCCGCCCGGTGAAAGTGTCGAATTCCTCGTTTTGAAAAGGGAGCGTCAAAATATTCTAAGGAAGCGGCTTGATGAGCTTCCGGAAAACTACAGAGGGGTCGTTGAAGGTTTTTACATAAAGGAGCGAACCTACGAGGAGTTGGCACAGGAGCTGGATCTCAAAGTAAAAACGATCGAAGTGAGGCTGTACCGGGCCAGACAATGGATGAAGAAGCACTGGAAGGAGGATGACTTTTCATGAACCATATCGAATACGAAAAATGGATGTTATATGCGACAGACTCTCTTGATGAAAAAACTCGCATGCATTTTGAAAACCATCTTTACAGCTGTGATCACTGCTTGGAGCTTTATTTGCAAGCTGTGGAAGAAGCGGAATCGCAGATGCCGGTGTTATCCGACCCATCTGGCTTCACAGACTCCATTATGAAGGGAATTGGCAGCACCCAAGAAAAACAACCGCCTGCCAAAATGAAGCCGAAGAAGAACATACGCAAGCAGACTTTGGTCCATTACACTGCAGCTGCAGCAATGACACTCGTTCTTATGTCAACAGGCATCTTCTCACAGTTGACGACAACCGTCAGTTCTTTCGAAAATGCGGCTTATAAACAAGACCATTCAGTCATAAGCGGATGGTTAAATAAAACAGATTCAATTACGGAAAAAATTGAGGACAATCTCAGGGAGGGAAACAAACATGAATAAAAACCCGATCATCGCTTTTCTGCTCGCATTTTTTCCCGGCGGGGGTTTGATGTACCTCGGAATGGTCTTGCGCGGGCTTTTTTATACAGCTGTAGTTTTCGGAATACCGGCTTTAGCGGTGGCAGCCGTTATTATCACCGGTTCTGACGTGTTGATGGTCTTCGCTCTGGGCGGTCTGCTCATGTATATTGTCAACTTTATTGATACGACGGTAACAGCTTCCAAACTGTATAACCGTACTGGGCAAATGGACGAAGGAGCAACAATTGAAAAAAATCCTGACTCCGAGCGCTTTTTCACGATCGTTCTATCTTTCATTCCAGGGCTGGGCCATTTCCAATTGGGGCTTGTCTATAGAGGAATTACATTGCTTGCGGTGTTTTTGGGCCTGGGTGTGATGATCCTTTTCGTTACCATGATGACGGGGCGCTCCGAGTTTCTTATCTTCATGGCTTCATTGCCAATCATTTGGATCTACGGATTTTTCGATGTCATGCAGCTGCTGGATCGAAAATCAAAAGGGGAAAAGTTAGAAGACCGATCAGTTCTGGAAGAGCTTGAAAAGAAAAGACCGGATGGCCGAAAGAGCAAAGCGATTGCGACATTGCTATCAATCGTACCAGGTGCTGGCCATCTGTACCTTGGGCTTCAAAGACGCGGCATCCAGTTAATGGCAGCGTTCCTTTTTTCCATCTATATACTTGATGTTCTGCGGCTGGGGATTTTCCTCTTCATCGTCCCGATCATCTGGTTTTACAGCTTTTTTGACGGACTTCAAAAAGCCTCGCAATACGAGAGCGGGGAAGTGGAGGATGAACCGATTGTGTCTTATTTAATCAACCATCAAAAATGGCTTGGCATCGGGCTGATCGTATTGGGTTTGTATTATATCGGAACGAATATCATCATTCCGATGGCAGATCCGATCCTGTCCGAAAAATATGGCATCAATCTATTTTTCTGGATTCAGTCATATGTCCAGCCCGCCATTATCTGCCTGATCCTAATCGGCGGAGGCATCAAGCTTTTGTCTGGTAAAAAAACAAACTATAACAGGGAAGGTGAAACAAAATGAGGACATGGAGAGTCGGTTCTTTTTCAATGGGGGCGTCCCTTTTGCTGCTCGGCGTCTTCTTGCTTTTATCGCAGGTATTCAAATGGGGCGATCCGGCACTCGCTCTCCTTTCCTGGTGGCCGTTCATATTCATTGTGCTTGGTGTTGAGATCATTGTGTATTTGGCCCGCCACAAACAGGAGAAGGCCACAATACAATACGATTTTATCAGCATTATTTTCATAGCTGTCCTTGGAACATGCGGGTTGGTGATGGCGATGTTGAGTGCGAGCGGCCTTCTGGAGCTGGCTGGTAACGTGGTAAAAGCTGAAGCCCGGACAGCCGATCTTCCGGCATACGAAGAAACTGCGTTAAGTGGGGTTGACCGGATTGTGGTTGATTCGGGAACTTTTCCTTTAACAATTGAAAGTACGGATGCGAAGGCCGTCTCATTATTTGGAACGTATGAAGCAGAAACAATCAATGATAAGAACTTGATAGAAAATGTGTCTGATTATATCTTGGCAGAGAAAAAAGGCGATACGCTTTTTATTAAACTGAAGGAATTACCCCGTCAGAGGTTTATCAATAGTTATCATGATGCAGACGCCACTTTGCTTATACCGGCCGGCAAGAAGCTTGAACTGAAAGGGAGTGACGGGAACCTTGCTGTTGCACCCAGAGGGTTGAAAAGTAACTGGGCGATCGACACACCAGGCTGGGTGAAAATCGAGACGGACGAAAAGAGCAATATAAAAGTTGAAGCGAATAATGTACATGACCTGGAAGGTGCATGGAAAGGTATCAAAGATGTAAATGAAGAAGGCTTAAAATCCGGGCACATCTCCTTCGGAAAAGGAACAAATACTATTACAGTCAATCATGCCAATATGGTAGAAGTAGACTAAAAGCTGATAAAAAGGTATGATTACTTAATGGAAGCATCAAAATAAACGCTTCGCATTTAAGTTCGAAGGATGATGTGAATTGAAAAGAGCACGTATTATCTATAACCCGACAGCTGGCCGTGAAATTTTCAAACGGCGTATCGCTGATGTTTTACAGAAGCTGGAACAAGCCGGATATGAAGCATCATGCCATGCTACGACGGGTGCCGGTGATGCGACAGCTGCCGCCCGTACAGCTGTGGAGAGAAAATATGATGTCGTCATTTGTTCAGGCGGCGACGGAACGATAAATGAAGTGGTCAATGGCCTTGCGGAGCAGGAATACCGTCCGAAGCTCGGCATTATTCCTACCGGAACGACGAACGACTTTGCCCGGGCCTTGCATATTCCGCGGGATATTGATGCCGCTGTGGATGTCATAACAGCGGGGGACACGATACCAATGGATATCGGGCGGATGAATGACCATTATTTTATCAATATCGCCGGCGGCGGAAAGCTGACCGAGCTTACATATGAAGTGCCGGCGAAAATGAAAACGGTCCTCGGACAACTGGCCTATTATTTAAAGGGAATCGAAATGCTGCCGTCCATCCGCTCTACGGAAGTAAGCATCGAATACGACGGCAAACTATTCGAAGGGGAAATCATGCTGTTTCTTGTTGCGCTGACAAACTCAGTCGGAGGTTTTGAAAAACTGGCACCGGACGCTTCCATCAACGACGGGCTATTCACGTTATTAATTTTGAAAAAGACCAACCTGGCCGAGTTCATCCGTGTGGCTTCACTTGCACTAAGAGGGGAGCATATCGACGATCCGCACGTAATCTATTCAAAAGCGAATCACATAAAAGTCAAATCGAAGGAAAAAGTTCAATTGAATATTGACGGGGAATACGGAGGACTGCTTCCTGCGGAGTTTTACAACCTTTACCGCCATTTGGAAGTGTTTGTTCCTATTAACGACATTCGACCGGAAGATAAAGTATAATCAGCCGTAACCTAAGTTACGGCTGATTTTTATGGTGAATGGAAGGCCGGGTATACGCGTTTCTAGCGATTATTCGGTTCGCGCTAAATTTATAATATCTTATATAAATAAAATTCATCGACAGGCTTGCCGTTGATCATCAGGGATTGTATTTTTTCGCCTTCCACTTCAAAGCCCATTTTCAAATACATGCTGAAAGCCCTTTCATTGTGCTTCATTACAGTAACCCCAAGCCGGGTCAATCCCACTTCTTTTGACCAGCGGAACGCTTCTTTTAATAAACGCGTTGCTACACCTTTGCCCCGATATTCCTCGGATACGCCGACAGAGATCCGCGCAGCATGCTGAGTTCGTGAAGACAGCCCCCCAAATATCGCTACAAATCCAATCAGACGATCATTGTCTTCGGCGACAATGATTGTGGAATTGCTCTGAAGAAGGATTTTCTCAATATTTTGTTCTTCCTGCTCTTTACTTGTTTTTCTTTCACCAGGTTCAAATAACATCATATTGGAGGAGTCGACACTGGCAATCAAATTGGAAAATTGCTCCGCATCCTCCAGGCGTATATGCCTGATCTCCATAAGACAATCCTACTTTCTCTATTATTTTTAAAGATCCTTCTCGTTATAATATCCTATGAAAAACGCCAGCCCAGACGCAAAAAAACAGCCTGAAGCAAGCAATATCCAGGAGATGACGAAGTCGATGTTATGGGAAAATTTCTTCGCGAAAATAATATATCCGACAGCTATCACAATCCCCGCCAGAAGAAGGTTTTTTGCTGCTTTAAATTTCTTTTTTCTGTCCGCGTGGATATTTTTTTTGGTATATTTTACTCCCCATAACGCCAATACTCCTACTAGGATAAATGAAACAAATATGCCCCCCATGCCGATCAGCATACATAAAAACCTCCCGTTCGACAAATACATTCTACCATAACTGATCAATATACGCAGTTTTTAATAGTACATAGGATATAAGTTCACCGACCTGTTAGAAAGAGCGGCCCCACATTGTTGAATTTCTTGTTTTAAAAAAGTACACTTTTTGTATAAATAATCACGAGAGGAAGTCATACAGAATGAAAAAGCTGGCTATTGTCGCTTTGATCATGATCAATATGGTGCTTGCAGCCTGTTCAAACACAGGGAAGGAACACGCAGAAGAACAACATGCAGGCGAGGGCCAGGAAATGCAGCATGGTGACATTCGGGAAGAGACGGGTGGTCCGCAGGAGTTGCCGCCATTTCTCAAAGGAAAGCCTGAGGATATGCAAACCGTTTACCAGGCAGCTGCACTCAATAAAGACCTGTTGGAAAAAATACCCTGTTATTGCGGTTGCGGAGAATCTGTAGGACATAAGGATAACTATGACTGTTTTATACATGATAATAAAGAGGATGGCCGCATCGTTTGGGACGACCATGGAACTAAATGCATTGTCTGCCTTGAAATTGCCGCTCAATCCATCAGCGACTACCGGAATGGCAAGTCCATAAAGGAAATCAGAAAAGAGATTGATGAGAAATATAAAGAAGGATATGCGGAACCGACTCCGACGGAGGAAGTTTAAGGAGTAAGGGCACAGGCTGAGGCTTGTGCCTCTTAATTTGAGCTAGGCGAAAAGGGCTTCGAGATCTACGTTAACACCTTCGAATATGGCAGATTTAATAGTCCCCCTGTCTTTGAGGACCTGGTTCTGCCGATATTGGCCGTCTTGATCCAATTGATACGCTTGAATGGTGTGAAGCATAGGGTTCACAATCCAATATTCTTTTACACCGGCCTGCATATAGAGGTTCATTTTAAAAACGAGGTCATGCGCCTGGTTGGACGGGCTTAAAATTTCAATGATCAGTTCAGGGGCTCCCACATATTTAGTTTCTTTCAACCCTTCTTTGTCACAGATTACCAGCAGGTCTGGAATGACGATATGCGTGCCTTCTAGCCGTTCTCCCTGCAGCTCTACATCAAAAGGAGCGTGGAAAACCTCGCAATCTCTGCTTTTCATATAATTAAAGAACTGGACATATAAGCGGCCCGATATCCGCTGATGCATGGTGGATGGAGAAGGGGCCATAAATATTGCTCCATCAGAAAACTCCATGTATTCCGCACGTTCTTCCCGCAACTGAAGATACTCCTCGAACGTTCCCGGCTTTTTAGAAAACTCCTCCAAGGATACCGCCTCCTCAAATGCTATTTCCATCATTGTACCATAGGTTTCCATGCTATACTTAAGTGAGAACAGAAAGGGGTGCTGGAACAGGTGCTGCTCGACAAATTGAAGGAATCGAATTATACCGTTGTGCTGACAGGTGCCGGCATGTCAACGGAGAGCGGACTCCCTGATTTTCGTTCTTCTGAAGGTCTTTGGGAAAAAGAGGATCCAAGCCGAATCGCAAGCACGGATGCTCTGAACCGCAACATCGAGAAGTTTTTTGAGTTTTACCGCCACCGCGTGCTTGGGCTGAAGGATTGCAAGCCGCATGCCGGCCATGAAATTTTAGCCAAATGGGAAAAAGAAGGAATCATCAAAAGCGTTATCACGCAAAATGTGGACGGTTTTCATAGGGAAGCGGGGAGCAGGAACGTGGCGGAGCTTCACGGCACTTTGCAAAAAGTCCATTGCCACTCCTGCGGGAAAGAATATGATAACGACAAGTATGTAAATGAGCAGTATCAATGCGAATGCGGAGGTAAACTGCGTCCGTCTGTTGTGCTCTTTGGTGAGATGCTGCCTGAAGATGCGCTGCTAATGGCTACGGAAGAAAGTGAGAAGGCAGATCTCTTCATCGTTTTGGGTTCATCACTGACCGTAACACCAGCCAATCAGTTTCCATTGATTGCCAAACAGCACGGGGCATATCTCGCCATCGTCAATATGGAGCCGACAGAACTGGATATTTATGCGGATGAAACGATTCATGGACGTAAAATCGGCGAATTGCTAAAAGAATTGGATGAAGGGTTTGCGGCCCGTAAGTAATGAGGGAAGGCTTCGGCCTTCCTGATTTTTTGTAAAGGTAGGAAAGCATATAATTTGACTAAAATTTTCATTTGAAAAGTAAGCGTCTTGTCTAGCTTCGACGGACAGGACGTCCTAGTGCAGACGGCGCCATAGGACGTGGCGCTTTAAGTCTGCCAGGCGCCATCGGCGCAAGGATCAAGTCAAATTGCTGTGGTGGCTTTAGAGCTGCCTCCTCGGGAATCGTCTTGTGCTTGTCGGGGGCTAATCAAGGCGCTTGCGCCTTTCTTATCTATTGGTCTTTGAGAGTTTAACCTTCTCTATGAAGGGTATTACATAAACCCAAACAGACGAAAAAGGGGCAAATTAGCTTGAATATTGATGGTTTTGTTAAAAATGTGGAAGCCTTTTCTGACTGGTTATGGGGAGTCCCTCTCATCTCTTTGTTGCTGATCAGCGGGCTGTATTTGACGGTCTTATTAAAGTTCTTTCAATTCAGATACCCGATCTACATACTGAAACAAACAATGGGAAGCGTCTTTAAAGAGCCGAAAGGAAAAGGAACGCTGACGCCATTCCAGTCGCTGACATCCGAGCTGTCATGTACGATCGGGGCTGCAAATATTGTAGGGGTCCCGGCAGCCATCATGTTCGGCGGCCCGGGGGCTGTTTTCTGGATGTGGGTCATTGCCTTTATCGGCATGTCTTTGAAGTTTGCGGAAAGTGTACTTGCTATTCGATATCGGGAGAAAAATGAAAAAGGGGAATATGTCGGCGGGCCGATGTATTATATGACAAAAGGATTGAAAATGAAATGGCTGGGAGTCTGGTTTTCGGTGGCTCTTATGATCGAGCTCATTCCCAGCATGATGGTCCAGGGAAATTCTGTTGCTTCCACTGTCTTTGAAACTGTAAAAGTCCCTCCGATATATACAGGCATTGCCGCAGCTGTCATCATCTCTTTGGTAGTTTTCGGTGGAATCAAAAGGATCGGCCGTGTGACCGAGATTGTGGTCCCGTTCATGGCCATTTTTTATGTTGGAGCCGCATTAGTGATTCTTTTTATGAATATCGGCCATTTGCCCGGAGTGTTAAAACTGATTTTTACCTCTGCCTTCCAGCCGCTGTCCGCAGTCGGAGGCTTTACCGGCGCAGCCATAGCACAAACGATCCGCTGGGGCTTTGCCAGAGGCCTGTATTCGAATGAAGCCGGGCTTGGCACAACGCCGATCGCCCATGCTCCGGCTACTACAGATCATCCTGTCAGGCAAGGGTTCTGGTCGGTCATCGGTATTGTTGTAGATACGCTGATTGTTTGCACTGCCACTGCTTTTGTTGTCCTTTCATCCGGAGTTTGGCTGGAAAAAGGGGCAGTATCTAATCCTTCCGGTCTCACAACCGTAGCGTTTACCAAATTCTTTGGAGCAGCCGGAAGTTATATTGTGACGCTCGCACTCATTTTCTTTGTGTTATCGACAATGGTTGTTCTGGTTTTCTATGGAGCGAAGCAGGCTGAATTCCTGTTCGGGTTGAGGGCTGCACGGGTGATGGAAGTTGTCTATGTGGCTGCGATTATATTGGGTGCCGTCGGCGCTGCCCAAGTCATTTGGAGTTTCCTGGATATTGCACTTGCTGCCATCCTCATTCCAAACGTCATTGCTGTGTTGCTTTTAAGCAAAGAAGTGAAGCAGTTGAAGGAAGAATTCTTCACCTCTGAAAAATATTATTTGAAAGATGTCAAAGAGGAGAACACGAAGACGGGCTGATATAGCCTTAAGGTAAAAGCCGGTATGTTTCTATGAAAATAGAGAGATGCCGGTTTTTTTATGTTACAATCTTTACAGCATACTAGCCGAAAAGGAAGAAAATCATGAGCAAACAACATGTACCAATCAAGAAAAATGATGAAATAGATGTCATCTTTGAAGACTTGACCCATGACGGAAAAGGCGTGGCCAAAGTGGATGGCTATCCGTTATTTGTGGCGGGTGTTTTACCGGATGAAAAAGCGAAAATCAAGGTGACCAAGCTGAACAAAGGCTATGGCTTCGGCAGCTTGGTCGAGTTGTATGAAAAAAGCGAGTTCAGAATCGAGCCGGACTGCCCGATTTTTGCAGAGTGCGGAGGCTGCCAATTGCAGCACATCAGTTATGAAGGGCAGCTGCAGGCGAAAGAAAAGCAGGTACGGGATGTGTTGGGGCGGATTGGTAAGCTTGAAAATGTAAAAGTGCATCCGGTTTTGGGAATGAAAAATCCGTGGCATTACCGGAATAAGGCGCAGGTGCCGATCGGTGAGCGTGAGGGCGGGCTTGTCGGCGGTTTTTATAAGCAGCGTTCTCACGAAATTATTGATATGGAAGCATGCCTCATCCAGCAGGAGGAGAACGATGAAGTTTTACAAAAAGTGAAGGCGATCTGCGGGGAATTCGGAATCAGGGCATACAACGAGAAGTCGCACAAAGGGACATTGCGGCACATCATGATCCGTTCCGGCAAGGTGACTGGCGAAATCATGGTCGTGCTGATCACCCGCACGCCCGATATTCCGAACCGTAGGAAGCTTGTGGAAAGAATTGTTGCCGAAGTGCCGGGAATCAAATCGGTGGTACAAAATGTGAACACGAAGCGGACCAATGTCATTTTCGGGGAGCAAACAAACGTGCTGTGGGGCGAAGAATTCATCTATGACTACATCGGCGACGTGAAATTTGCAATCTCCGCCCGTTCCTTCTACCAGGTAAATCCCGACCAGACGAACGTGCTGTACGACAAGGCGTTGGAATACGCAGGCCTGAGCGGGGAAGAAACTGTCATCGACGCCTATTGCGGGATTGGAACCATCTCCCTGTTCTTGGCGCAGCGGGCGAAAAAAGTGTACGGCGTTGAAATCGTGCCGGAGGCAATCGAAGATGCCAGACGGAACGCTGAGCTGAACGGCATAACAAACGTTGAATTTGAAGTGGGAGAGGCGGAAAAAGTCATCCCGCAGTGGTACGAGCAAGGCGTGCAGGCTGACGTTTTGGTTGTCGACCCTCCAAGAAAGGGCTGTGACGAAACCCTGTTGGAGACCATCATCGAAATGAAGCCCAAGAAATTGGTCTATGTTTCGTGCAATCCTGCAACATTGGCGAGAGATCTGCGGATCTTGGAGGACGGCGGCTATGAAACCATGCAGGTGCAGCCGGTGGATATGTTTCCGCATACGACGCATGTGGAGTGTGTGGCAGGGTTAAGATTAAAACTGTCTCCCTAAAATAAACATCTCTCAATCCAACCCCGATTTCGTGAAAATAAACATTTCCGAAGTGGGGGTATTTTTCTGTCTGATCCCTTGTCTTGTCTCGGTTTTCTCTTCTTTCCCTTATGCAACATTCTGGGGGAACTCTATCTTAACTTGCGGAAAAAGGTGAAAAAACAGGCGGAAAAGAGGCGGAAAAACGGTCATTTTTGAATGATGGGAGTATTACTCCTTATAAGGTACAACTGTATGCTGGATTTGGCGGTGGGGGGAAGGAGGTTAGGGAATTGATTGAACAGATGCTTGAAGAATTATTGGATTAAAGAGAATGGAAATTAGGAAATTGACATGAGTTATAGGAAAAGATTTGCAAATGCTATATAATTGAAATGATTGCAAGGTGCGGAATATGAACAGAATCATTAATATACGGGAAAGGAGGTAAATGAATGACGATAAATGAATTGATAAAGCAGTTATTTATTGCTTTTTCTAAAAAAGATGAAGATGGGTTCTATAAACTTGCTGAAGAGCTAATTGATTTAGAAAAAAGGAAGAAACACAACATTCTTGCGAAAGAATTGAAAGAAGCCCTGTATAGTAATGGGTCAGCTTTTAAATCGCAAACCAATAGAAAATTTAGGACTAATAAGCCAATTCCAAGAGACAATGATACAGGATTTCCACTTTTAGATATAAAAAAATATGACTACCTTGATTGGGATCAATTAATCTTATCAAAGAAAACCAAATATGATCTTGAACAAATAGTTCAGGGATTTAGAAATCGGGAAGTCTTAGCTACATACAACCTGACACCAAAATCTAAAGTGTTATTTTGTGGCCTTCCAGGTACTGGCAAAACGTATTCTGCACAGATGTTGAGTTCTGTGATGAACTTACCGATGGTTTATGTAAACTTTGATGCAATAATCTCTTCTTATTTGGGTGAAACCGCTTCGAATTTAAGAAAAGTATTTGATTTTATTAAAGACGATGTATGGATAGTGCTTTTTGATGAAGTGGATATAATCGGTAAGAATAGGGATGATCAACACGAAACAGGGGAAATAAAGAGAGTAGTAAACAACTTCCTTCAAATGATTGACAACTTTGAGGGAGAGAGTCTTATAATAGCTTCTACTAACCATCCGCATATTTTGGATCCAGCAATTTGGCGGAGATTTGATGAAGTTATTTCATTTGAATTGCCAGGTGAATCTGAAAGAAAGTATATTTTTGAGCTGTTTTTAAAACCTATAAAGAAAGTGAAAGGTATAGATCTTCAAATAATTGCAAATGAAACGGAAGGGTTTTCACCTTCAGACATAAAAACAACGTGTCATGATTCAATTACACACGCAATTCTGAACGGAAGAGATACATTGGAATTAAGCGATATTTTATACTCATTAGAAAAATACAAGCAACGGTTGGAATTAAGAAAGACTTGGTAGTATAGGGGGGAAGACGTATGTATGAACATCTATCTTTACCAAGGTATTCAGAAAGCCTTGAAAAGAGAAAAAGTACGAACAGAGGTGGAGGCTACACTTTTCCTAAGGGAAGAATTAAAAAAGAATACTACTCAGACGTAAATGAAAAAGCTACTAATATTGCTAAATCATATCAAGAATTAAAGGAAAAATTTAATGGTAAGATAAATCCTAACCTTATATATAGAATCAACGTAAATCAAAGTGTCGGTATTGATAATTTTGAAAAAAGCCTTGGTGCTATGGGCGGAATTTCTGTATTGTCTGTTGCTGAAAATAGGCAGGGTTATTGGGTTGTGTTTTCAAATGATGAGAACTTTACTATTTTCAAAGATAAATTGGAACAGTATTCAGGTATTAAAGACGGAAATAAATATGATTTTTTTAATGCGATTGATTCTATTGAAGACATTCCAGTAGACGAAAAGATAGGTCCTTTTCTTTCACAAACGCCGATGAAGGAGGGGGGAAGTGGATTACTTAGATTTAGAACTATGGAAATTAGAAGATAATGTGTTAAAGAAATTTATAGAAGAATTAAAAGCCACCTATCCAAAGTGGGAAGAATTTAGAATTTGCGATGAGCTTGTTACTTCTTCGTTTGCTTTATATAGGATTAAAGTCTCGCCTGAAATAGCCAAGGAGATTGTGAGACTAAAAGAAGTAGCCAGGTTAGATAGGCCGTTTATCCCTACTTTTAAATTATCTGAGTATAGCGGAATAGATGTGGGGGACTTAGATATTGAGGGTCCTTCTGATGATGCAACGGGGATACTTGTTATTGATTCAGGAATAACATCAAATCATCCGCTATTAGAAAAGGCAGTCGGAAATGAAGAGAACTTTCAAGAAGCTGAGAAAGAACTTCAGGATAAGGTAGGTCATGGCACTGCTGTTGCAGGTTTAGCAATTTACGGTGATATTAAGCAATGTGTTAAACAAAAACAATTTACCTCTTCCAATTGGTTATTTTCAGGGAAAATTATGTATGCACAAGAGGACTTTTCTGGAAACGTACATGCTGTTTATGATAAAGAAAAGTTATTGGAAAATCAATTGAATGATGCAATAAGAACCTTTCTGGAAAATAATATGTATAAAATAAAAGTTGTAAATTTGTCCATTGGCGATAGTACAGAATTTCTGAAAGGAAATAACAATAGACAATTCCCATTAGCGGCTTTATTAGACGAATTAGCACTATTATATAAGGATGTTGTATTTGTGGTGTCAGCTGGAAATTCATCTCCAGGGGATATATTTGAGACAATTGATGATTTAGCTGAAAACTATCCCAACTACCTCGTTGCTGAAAATTCATTTAGGATAATAAATCCTGCTACTTCTGCATTGTCTATTACCGTCGGATCAATAGCGTCAGAAGGTCGTCTACAAGAACAGTCAATGGATACCCACTTAAAAGATATTTGGACAACTATTGCAAAAGAGGATGAACCTTCTCCATTTACTCGAGTAGGGTTTGGAATAAATAATATGATTAAACCAGAGGTTGTTCACTATGGTGGAAACCTTATTCTAAGAGATAATTATGGTAGGATAATCGAAAATAATGGTGGTAAACTACCCGTTTTGTCAAACAATCCTGTTGAAAAGCTATTTACTTACGATATTGGGACAAGCTTCTCTGCACCGCTTGTAACCAATATAATAGGGAAAATAGCTAATAAATTTCCAGATAAATCAGCAAACTTTATAAAGAACATTTTCCTACAATCAACAAACTCAAGTAAAATTAGTGGATTAAAAGGATCAGACAGTGAAATAGCAAAATCTAATATTAAAATCCAGGGTTACGGTTTACCAAGTTATGAACGTGCTGTTTCTTCATTTGATAATCGTGTGGTTTTATTAGATGAAGCATCTATAGGATTAAATAAAGTGCATATATATTCGTTAGAACTTCCTGAAATGTTCTTTGAAACTAAAGGTTATAAAAGAATTTCGGTTGCTCTCACTTTTGATCCCATAACCAGAATGACACGAGGAGACAGTTATTTAGGAAATCAAATGCAATTTAAGCTATATCATTCATTAAGTCCTGATATAATTGCAAATAAATACGCTGAAATTGATATTTCAGATGAAAATCAAGTAGAAGCGATAGATGATAAATATGAGATAAGTCTATTACCTGGACCAGATCTTCGGAAGAAGGGCTGTCATCAAAAGGGAATAAAGGAGTATCTAAGGGAGCCGAAAAACGTACCTAATACACCAATAACCTTAGTAGTAATTAACTCAAATAAGTGGATTCCAGATATCAATCATGAACAAAGATATTGTGTCTCTGTTTCCATAGAACATACTGCAGACATCCAATTATATAGTAAGGTTAGAACAATGATTCAACCAAAAATTAGAATCAGATGACCTTGAATTGAAAAAAGCTTAAAGGGAAAACAAAAGGTTTTCCCTTTTTTCTAAGTGAATTGGGGGAACCATAATGGGGCTACGGGTTGGTTATATTTATAATGAGTTGCAGTTGTTATCAAGTATTAAACAGGGGATTTGGTCTACTAAAAGTAATTACAAATTCTATAAGTTTGGGGATCTTCTTGTTCTAATTACATCCGAAACGTATGTAGGTATTGTTGCATTGGCAAAGTTTACTGGGGAACCGTATGAAGTTTTTTTGGATAAAGATGATAAATATAACTATCACTATCCAGTTAAGTATTTAAAGGTGCTATTAATGGAAGACAGGATTAAAATAAATAATATAATTTTAGGAATTCTATGTCTTGGTAAAGGTATATCTTTAAATCAAGAAGTAATAGAGGAAATTTATCAACAGAGATCTATTAAGCCGAAATCAAATGAAAACTTAATATTAAATCAGATGGTTAAAAATACTATTAATATTCAATAATTAAGTGTTCATACAACAAAAAATCCTTTACAATGGAAGTACAGGTGGTTCCTGTCCAAATCCAATAGTAAAGGATAATCCGTATGGACAAGAATACACGAAAATCATCATTTGGTAAATGGGTTTCACCCATAAATACAAAAAAACTATATCAATTAGTGGAAGAAAGTAAACAAGATAGCTACACAAAAAAACTCACAACTGAAGCTTATATTAAGCTGCTGTTACTTGCTCAACTACAAGGTTTCGAAAGCTTGGAGGAAATGAGCGATGCGCTAATTGATGATGGACTTCAAAAAGCGCTAGGATTTGAATCAATCAGTCCATCGCAGTTATCAAGGAAGAACAATGAAGTCAATCCAGCTATCCTTTCCCATTTATTCTTGGATCTTGTGTGCAAAATAAAAGGGATTCATTTTAAAAACGGGAAAAACATGCCATTGAAAATCATTGATTCTAGCACGCTCCAACTAAACCTAACGAATCATAAGTGGGCGAAATTCCGCAAAACAAAAGCTGGAGTTAAGCTGCATCTACGACTAGTATTTATGGATAAAGACACCGTCTAACCCGAAAAAGCACTAATTACGACAGCCAAGGAACATGACAGAAACCAACTAGAAATTCTCGTGGACGATAAGGATGCCATGTATGTGTTTGATCGTGGATATGTTGACTACGAACGATATGATCGAATGACTGATGAAGGCTATTTCTTCGTGTCAAGGCTGAAAAAAAACGCCGTCACTCGTGAAGTAGAAACTTTTTCTATACCCGAAGATTCTACTGTTTTATCCGATAAAATGGTATATATTGGATCTACTCAAAATCGTACAGAAAATGTATTCCGCCTGTTTGAAGTAGTGGATACAAAGGGAAACACTTTGCGATTAATTACCAATCGGTTCGATCTAGATTCCTAAGAGATTAGTGAAATTTATCGACAACGATGGGCGATTGAGCTATTTTTTAAATGGCTCAAACAGCATGTAGAGATCAAACACTTTTATGGCATGAGCGAAGCTGCCATTCAAAATCAAATCTTCCTTGCGCTCATTGCTTACTGCCTAAATGTCCTTATCCAGTTGGAGACAAAGGCCAAGGAGTCTTTACTCCGTGTTAGCCGCTTGTTAAAGAAATCACTTTGGAAACCTGCATATGTCTGGATTCGGAGATTTGATGGAAGGTCTAGCCCATAAATACATAAACTGTCGTTGTTGCTAATAGTTTAATTGTATAATTTTTCCAAATGGATAGACCACCTTTTATTTAGGCTTTGTCTTTTTGGCAAAAATTTACGAAAGTAAATAAATTGAATATTCAAACGTTATTTTGCAATGCTAGTGATGAAATGTTTATGAATAACTCGCGTTCTGGAAATATTTCTAATCTGTCAATGTATCATTATAAATATGATCGGCCAAATAATAATCCATGGCAAAAGGATAGAGCAGTAGTTTTGCAGGATTTGTTAAAGGGGCTTGCTGTTGAAACAATTCCAGAAGAAGGAAATAAAACAGAAAGGAACAAGATGATGTCACAAACAACACCAAAAAATATCATAATGTACGGCCCGCCCGGAACAGGAAAAACATATCATACCATTTATAAAAGCTTAGAGTTATTGGATCCGTCGATTGACAAGGACTTGCTCGATAATCCGGATCGCAGGGACGAAGCTGCGAAACTTTTTAATGAGTATAAAGAGAAAAATCAAATTATGTTTTGTACATTTCATCAATCTTATAGTTACGAAGATTTTGTAGAGGGTTACAGATTCAATCCGGAAAAAGAAGGATTTGAGGTGAAGGATGGATTATTCAAAACCCTTTGCCATATGGCCCACCCTCAGACTTCCGAACGCCAAACAACCTATCAGTTCGACGAAGATCAGGTTAATTTCTTTAAAATGTCACTTGGCAATATCTATAAGAGCGAGTCAGAGCAAATATATCATTATTGTATTGAAAATAATGTCATTGCTTTGGGTTATGGAGGTGCCATTGACTATAGCAACTGTACGGAAAAAAGTGAGATTGAAGAAAAATTCCGTGCAAAATACTCAAATGACACACCATTCAACATAGATGCCATAGAGCGTTTTAAAAATTGGATGAGAAATGATGATATTGTCATTATTTCGAGCGGCAATAAGAAGGCCAAGGCCATAGGCAGAATTAATGGAGGGTACTATTATAATCCAAATACAGAGATCAGATATAAGCATTTCCGTCCTGTGGAATGGCTCTATACGGATACAGAGCTCCCAGTCAATGCTATATTAAAAGGCAAGCGCTTTTCCCAGCAATCCATATATATGTTTTATCGGGAAGATATTAATGTGGAGAGCTTGAGAAATCTATTGACGGATGATAGTGATAATAACAAGAAAACGCCCCATTATGTACTAATCATCGATGAAATTAATCGCGGGAATATCTCTAAGATTTTTGGTGAACTCATTACATTGATAGAACCAGATAAAAGGCTGGGTTCTAAAAATGAATTGACTGTAACCTTGCCTTATTCGGGGGACATTTTTGGCATACCGTCCAATCTGCATATCCTTGGTACGATGAATACTGCAGACCGGTCCATTTCATTGCTGGATACAGCATTAAGAAGGCGGTTTGAATTTATTGAAATGATGCCGGACTATTCTTTGTTGCCAACGGATACAGACGGCGTTAATATTCGGCAAATGCTCAAGGCCCTTAATGAAAGAATTGAGTATCTTTTTGACCGCGATCATGTTATTGGTCATGCTTTATTCCTATCAGAAGAAAAAATTGAGAACTATTTGAAGGTGATGCAATCAAAAGTCATCCCCTTGCTTCAGGAATATTTTTACGATAATTGGGAGCAGATAGAACTAGTCCTCGGGGGAAGCGGAAGTAAAGGAGATGAGGATGTCTTCTTGTGGAAGGAAGAAATCGATTCAAAGAAGCTTTTCGGAAAAAATGTCCATGGAAACAATCCATTAAAGTATTCTTTAAATCCCTTTCCGTCTAAAAATGCATTGTTAAATGTATACGAGAATTATCAGGCGGATGAGGAATGATCATGAAACATCTCATTGTAACAGAGGGCTTTGGCGCTATTGGAATAAAAGAAGCGGAAGAAGATTGCCTGACACCCGGGGAAGCAGATGAATTAGCCGATTATGTCATTTCTAAGGACCTGGACAGCGATAACATTTTTATCAGCCGGAATGAAGTCAGGTTCATTAATTATGTCGGCTATATCAGACTATCCAGTTGTTCAATTGAAATCTTGCCCAAAGTACAGAGTGAAAATCAGGAGCACTCCCGCAGTGTTTTGCTTAATTTATTAAACAGAACGGGATTCCTGAAAATCAAGGAAACAGAAATAAGTGCACAAACCCTTCTAAAGGAGAACCTGCTGGAAATTCTGGGGTACCTTTTTATGAAAAAATTAACTCAAGAAATTAAGAAGGGGCTCTACCAAAGTTATGAAATAGAAAATGAACAACTTCATAGTATCAGAGGCAAGGTTGACGTGAAGAGGCAAATGAGAAATAGTGCGGCCAAATCGACATCAGTCTATTGTGAATTTGATCATTTCCAAACCGATAACCCTTTGAACCGGATATTTAAAATGGCGATCCAAAAGCTACTAAAAAACGTGAAATTCAGGGAAACGCAGCGGCTGCTCTTGAATAGCATTGTTTATTTCGATGATGTAAGCTCAGCCTCCATCTCGCCTTATCAACTGGAAAACATGCATTTCAATCGGAATAACAGGCGCTTCTATGACAGCTATTTGTTGGCAAAGTTAATAGTCTCAGGGACTTCCAGCACCTTTCAAAGCGGGCCGTTAAAGAACATGTCCATTTTATTTAAAATGAATGAGTTATTTGAGGAATATATTGTGTATCTGGCAAAAGAATGTACATCCGATGTGACGGTAAAGGACCGCAGCCATCGGTTGCTGGTTAATGAAAAGACGGGTTATAAGAATTTCTTATTGGAGCCCGATTTACTCATTAACAAGCAGCTCATTATAGATACCAAATGGAAAAGGTATGATCCGGCCACTACCTCTCATGGAGTGCAGAGGAATGATTTATACCAGATGTATGCTTATCTGACAAGATATGAACAGGTTCAAACTGTCACTTTATTATATCCTTATGATTTCAATGAAAAGTTTAAAAGCGGAGAATGTTTGAATACCTGGCATTTGGATGGGAACCCGGATAAAAAAATAGAGTGTTATACCATTGATTATGAGAATGAAAGAAAATCACGGGAAGAAATAAGGGTGATCATAAGAGAGAATCTTTCGGGATAGTTCTGGTCAAGATTCATGCTGAAGGGAAAAGATACCTTATGGATATTGAAATATTTATCGGTAATTTGGATGATCCGGACTTTGATTATGGGCAAGGGGACTGGAGCGGAAATTGCCCATCCAGGATCAGTCCATTTTTCCCGAAGCCCCATAATGCTTTTTCATATTTGATTGATTTGATAGGCAGCGGGCGAATTGAAGGGAGACAGACTGATTGGGGCACTTGGGTGGCTCCCTTATATCCTTCTGAAATAGTCAAACTTATGGAAGGCCTTTATGAGGGAGACGATTTAAGGTACATAGTTGAAATTGCAAATCAGTTAATTGCAGATCAAAAGTACGCACTCGTCGCTTGTGAAATCGGATAGTTTTATATAACATTTGATTCTCTCCAGTAAAGAAGGGATGGACATGCTCAAAAACGAAAAAGGACTTGTTTACTTAGACGATAAAATGATGAATGCCCTGTTTGATTGTGTTTACGGTCTTGATGGGTGTTCCAGCTCACAGACTAAAGAATTTTTAAAAGAAGATTGGTTCAAGGATTTTATAAGAATGCTTTTTACTATGCAAGAGTTTAACTATCGATATCGTTATGAGCAAATTAGCGGGCTGTTTCCATTATTTGAAGAAACGGTTGGTCCTATGGAAGTGAACTCTGACGGTACAGCACTTTGGCTGGCGCTGGGATTGGCGATAAAGGAACTATACGGCTTCAGGAAAAAAACTTTAAAAGATTTGCTTGAAAAGGTGAAAGTGAAAAAGTAATCGGTCTACCCGCAAAAAGGTAGTGTTTCGGCAATAGCAATAGAAGGAGACTAAAAGCAACGGATTAAAATTTCATCAATTAAGCTGCTGTAGGCAGGAGGAAAACGAATTGATCGGTGCCATTATCGGCGATATTGTTGGATCTCGATTTGAATTTAACAATCATAGAAACAAGGAATTTGAACTTTTTACCGAAGATTGCAAAGTGACAGATGACAGTATCACGACCCTCGGTGTTGCCAAAGCAATTATGGAAACGGAGAAGGTCGTTAAGCCTTCAATTGTTGGATATGACGGTGATTATTATTCATTGCTTGAAGAAATGACAATTCAATACATGCAGAAAATCGGCCGCAAGTATCCGGATTGCGGATACGGCACTATGTTTTCGCAATGGGTTTTCAGTGAAGATCCGAAGCCTTATGAAAGTTTCGGAAATGGAGCAGCCATGAGGATCAGTCCAGTAGGTTTTGTTGCCAGAACAGAGGGCGAGGCGTGCCAGTTATCTGAAATTGTCACAGGTGTCACCCATAACCACGAGGAAGGATTGAAGGGCGCAGAGGCCGCAGCTGTTGCAATATTCATGGCACACCGCGGATTTACTAAAAGTGAGATTCGAAATAAGATGAATGGAAGGTATTATCCTTTACATTTCACAATTGATGAAATCAGGGATACCTACCAATTTAATGAAACTTGTCAGGAAACTGTACCGCAGGCAATTGCTGCCTTCTTGGAATCAGCCTCCTTTGAAGATGCAATCCGGACAGCCATTTCAGTCGGCGGGGATAGCGATACGCTGGCCGCCATCACCGGGGCTATTGCAGGGGCTTATTACGGAGTGCCTGACAGCCTTAGAGATAAGGCATTATCCTATTTGGACAGCGAACTGCGTGCTATTTATGATGAATGGTGTAACCTTGACAAAACTGCGGCGGCATCCGGAAAATTTAAGACACTTACAAAATATATCGGAAAAATATCCGATACAGATTCGTATGGCAAATGGTTTATGGATGGAGATAATGATGAAACGCCGGAACATCCAATACAAATGCCTTTCGTTGATTATAATGACCTGGTAGATATGTTTGTTGAGGAGTTTTATCAGTTCTCTGAAAGCCATCCCGAATATCGGCTCACAAATTACGGCTCCATATTGGAAAGCAATGGCCTGAACTGGGACGATGCAGCTTTGCGCAGCGCCGACGAGAATTCCCTAAACGCCCAGTGTATTTTAGCTCTCATTATGGGAGTGGTTCGGGGGGAGCGGTTTTCCGACGGCACACTTCTCAACTATTTCAAGGACGGCTACATCGGGAAGTGGCTAAAAAGACTGAAAGTGATTGATGATCATAAAAAATTGGCTGGCATAATGGAAGTCTATTTTGAAATTGGCGGTTTTGGCGGATACGATACGTATCATCTCAGTTTAGAAGAGGATAATGCTGTTTTAGTGACAACAATAGGTTATGAACCTCCTTCTGAGAAGCAATATTCAAAAGAAGAAACAGCTCTTTTACTCTATAAATTTAATTCAATTGGTGTTGACTTTTGGAATTGCGAATATAATGACCCTTACATTTGCGATGGGACACAGTGGGTGCTCGCTGTACAATACAAAGGCCGGAGAAGCATCGTCTGGGAAGGCAGCAATGCTTACCCGGAAAACTGGGATGGGCTTCTAACATTTTTTGGGGTAAATGCTGAATTATAAACACTTTGTCATGAGACTACAGTAATTTCAGGAGTAATCTTTGTAGCCCTTTCAGTATTGTTATTAACGCCAAATAGTTCTGAATTCATTGCGGATCTATTAAAATTACAATAAAAAATGTTGTTTAAAACAATCGGCTCCCATGCTGGAATAAAAATTGCCATCCAATCTTCAAGAAGGACCATTTTGTGGAGCAAATCGGAGGAGTGGTACAATGCGATTTTATGGCAGGCCGCTTAAAGCATATTTATTTAATGATAATCGAGCCAGATTGTAAGAAGCCAAATAGAAGAGGTGAGCAATAATGGAGGTAATGAATATCGGTGATATTGTGTTTCAGATGATTTTTATTCTTCTTATAGTCCTGTTTTTTGTATCATTAACACTTTACGTCAGAAGAATATCGATTAATCAAAGAAAGAGAGTTCAGAATAATGCGAAAATCGAGCAAAAGCTGGATAGAATAATTGAACTATTAGAGCAGGGTAAATTAAACAAATAAGTGAAAAAACAAAGAATGGACGGCTATTTGTCAGGGTTAAATACTTTGGAAAGAAAAATACATTTAGTAACGTACTGCTTGATACTGGCTGTTCAACGAGATGTTTTTATTGCAATTTCTTCACTTGATGTGTAAAGTGATAATAACGAAAGGAAGTGAGTCATATGAGAAAAAATACACTTGGTTCACTAATTTGGTTGCGTATTGCTCGTTTTACACATCAAAGTAATCTACTATCGAATGAATTTTTAAAACAGTTTGGTATTACGGCTGCACAGTTTGATGTATTAAATCAGCTTTCTGCTTCTCAGCCGATTACGCAAAGTCAGCTGGCTGTAAAAGTAACCGTGTCGGAGGGCGGGATTTCTCGTATGCTCACCCGGCTTGAGAAAGAAGGATATATACAGCGTAAGCAGGACTGGAAAACCAAATGGATTACCCTTACTCAAAAAGGGGAAGATAAATTACATGAAGTTTTTGAACACCAACTTGCCTTCCAAACATCTATTCTGAATGACTGCTTGACGGAGGAAGAGCAGAAAACACTATATATGCTGGTGACTAAACTGCAAAAACATACCGAAAGCCAATTGGAAAATTAGCATTTCTTTTACTTGAAGTAAATGCAATGCTAATAATTTTTAAGTTATCATTTGATTAGTCAAGTGAAAATGGAGGGATTATTTATGTATAAAATTCCAGGACATCATCACATTTCAATGATTACAAAAAACGCAAGTCAAAATAATCATTTTTACCGCCATGTGCTTGGTTTGCGTCGTGTGAAAGTAACGGTGAACCAAGATGATCCGTCGATGTATCACTTGTTTTACGGAGATAGAACAGGCAGCCCAGGTACTGAACTATCGTTTTTTGAAATTCCGGCAGCGGGAAAAACTTATCGGGGTACAAATGCCATTACTAGAATCGGATTACTGGTTCCTTCAAAGGACAGTCTGCATTATTGGAAATCACGGTTTGATGAATATGGTGTGTACCATGGTGAGATCACAACTTATGCCAATCACCCTGCCTTGAAGTTCGAAGATCCTGAGGGGCTTCGTTTGGTGCTGCTCGTTTCAAACGGAGAAAAGGCTAAGCACTGGGAAATATGGGAGAAATCCGAGGTGCCTGCCGAACAACAAATTCAAGGAATGGGATCTGTAGAAATATCGGTACGAAGACTTGATAAATTAGCAAGTACACTAAAAGATATTTTTGGCTATACAGAGATTAGCCGTACAGATGATGAAGCGATTTTTCAATCCATTAAAGGAGAGATTTTTGGAGAAATTGTCGTGAAATATGTAGACGGTCCATCTGAAAGACCCGGTCGCGGCAGTATTCATCATTTAGCCATTCGAGTGAAAAACGAAGAAGAACTTGCCTTTTGGGAAGAGCAGGTACGGGCACGGGGCTTCCATTCATCTGGCATAGTTGATCGTTTCTACTTTAAAAGCCTGTATTTCCGTGAATCAAACGGGGTTTTATTTGAAATTGCAACCGATGGACCGGGCTTTACAATAGATGGGGATGTAGAACACTTAGGCGAAAAACTTGATTTGCCGCCAAATTTGGAAAAACGGCGGACGGAGATTGAAGCAAAACTATCTCCTATTGAAGAAAATTAATTGGCAAATCCCAAAGTGCAGCAGAAAAAAACAGTAATTGGAGGAAAACAAAATGAACCACCTGAAAGGAATACACCACGTAACAGCTATTACAAGCAGTGCAGAAAAAAACTATGAATTTTTCACATATGTATTAGGTATGCGTCTAGTTAAAAAAACAGTCAATCAAGATGATATTCAAACCTATCATTTATTCTTTGCTGATGATAAGGGGAGTGCAGGAACAGACATGACATTCTTTGACTTCCCGGGCATTCCAAAAGGAGTACATGGCACAAACGAAATTTCAAAGACTTCTTTCCGTGTACCAACTGACGCAGCATTAGAATATTGGGTCAAGCGTTTTGATCGTTTAGAAGTCAAACATTCCGGGATTACAGAGCAATTTGGCAAGAAAATTCTCCCTTTCGTTGATTTTGATGATCAACAATATCAATTGATTTCGGATGAATTCAATCAAGGTGTTGTACCAGGCACACCTTGGCAAAAAGGGCCAATTCCACTGGAATATGCAATTACCGGTTTGGGACCTGTCTTTGTTCGTATTGCGAACTTTGATTACTTTAAAGAAATGCTGGAAAAAGTTCTATTATTTACAGAGACTGCAAAAGAAGGATCATTCCATTTATTTGAAGTAGGGGAAGGCGGCAACGGTGCCTCAGTCATTGTAGAATACAATACGACTCTTCCTCAAGCCCGACAAGGTTACGGCACAGTACACCATGCGGCTTTTCGGGTAAAGGACCGGTCAGTATTGGATGAATGGACCCGGCGAATGAGCAGTTTTGGATTCTCTACATCCGGTTATGTAAATCGCCACTTTTTTGAGTCATTATACGCAAGAGTTGCACCACAAATTTTATTTGAGTTTGCTACGGATGGACCTGGTTTTATGGGAGATGAACCTTATGAAACGCTCGGGGAAAAATTATCATTGCCTCCATTCTTGGAACCTAAACGTGCTGAAATAGAAAAATTAGTTCGACCCATTGACACGGTGAGAAGTACAAAGGAGTTTATCAAAGAATAGACCAATCAAACGGGTTTCGGAAAAGCGAAACCTGCAGGGGGATAACGAATGAAGCATATGCAATTTGGTATAAGGGAATTTGCAATTAGGTAAAGATATAAAAAACAAAGCTGATCGTTGAAATGCCTTATCAAGCATGAAAAAATGAAGCTGAGCGGCTTTAACCCTGTATTCCATAGGGCTAAAGCCATTTCATCTTTTCCCCAGACATTTAGATTTTTTGGGCAGGAAGTGTGATCTGCGATTATTAACTTAAGTTTGATAAAAAGTGCCTATGCATGGTATAAGTTTAAAAGAAGCAGGAACATCCTTGCTTTTGATTTTGGAGACAAGGGTTTGACCTGGTGTCCCATAGTGAGAGGGTTTTGAATATGAATATGAAGGAGAATTTTTGGCGGGATTTACCACGGCCGTTTTTTATATTGGCACCAATGGAAGATGTGACAGATGTTGTTTTCCGTCATGTTGTGAGTGAAGCAGCCAGGCCGGATGTGTTTTTTACAGAGTTTACAAACACGGAAAGTTATTGTCACCCGGACGGGAAACAAAGTGTGCGCGGCCGTTTGACTTTTACAGAAGATGAACAGCCGATTGTGGCGCATATATGGGGAGATAAGTCTGAATACTTCCGCCAGATGAGTATAGGGATGGCGGAGATGGGGTTTAAGGGTGTGGATATCAATATGGGCTGCCCTGTGCACAATGTAGCATCAAAAGGGAAGGGGAGCGGGCTGATCCGCCATCCTGAAACAGCGGCTGAAATCGTACAGGCGGCAAAAGCAGGCGGATTGCCTGTAAGTGTGAAGACAAGGCTTGGCTACACGCATGTGGATGAGTGGCGCGATTGGCTGACACATATATTGAAGCAAGACATCGTGAATCTTTCCATTCATCTGCGCACCAAGAAGGAAATGAGCGATGTGCCTGCACATTGGGAGCTGATCCCGGAGATTAAGAAACTTCGTGATGAGGTGGCACCAGATACCCTTTTGACGATCAATGGGGATATTCCTGACCGCCAGACCGGCTTGGAGCTCGTTCAACAATACGGTGTGGATGGAGTGATGATCGGGCGTGGCATTTTTAAAAATCCTTTTGCCTTTGAAAAAGAGAAGAAAGACCATGGCAGTGAGGAACTGCTTGATCTCCTAAGGCTGCATCTTGACCTCTTTGATCAATATTCAAAATTAGAGCCGCGTCTATTCAAACCACTTCGCCGCTTTTTTAAGATATATGTCCGGGGATTCCGGGGGGCGAGTGAATTGCGAAATCAATTGATGACAACAGAGTCAACGGATGACGTGCGGGCGATGCTCGATGATTTTGAGTCAAAGAATCTTGATGGAATTTGGAAATAGTAGAATGATCTGCCCCCCTGTAAAAAATAGGGGGGTTATGGTATTGTGTTTTTGACTAACGAATTAAATTATTGCTGACTAACGAGTGTTCTGTAATTGCTTCTACTGCAATCGCACCCGGTTCTTAACTTAAACAACCGTGCCATTTAGTTGAAAAGGATCCCCGCAGGAATTAATCATCTATTATAGCTTTTCCTTGTTCACGTAACTTTTTTAAAGATGTAAGCATATATTTTATTTCTTCATCGGAATGTCTTTCCCATGAACCTAATTCGGCTATTATTTTTAAAGGAGATTTGGACCTATAAGAACGTGTTGGGTTTCCAGGAAATCTTTTGTCAGTTAAGTTAGGATCATTTTCAAAATCCCCTAATGGTTCTACCACATAAATTCTTTCCTTTGATTTAGATGTTGCTAATTCAGCACCCCATTTAGCAGCATCTAATGTTGCAGTAAAATATACATAGTTGGATTTTTTATCTTGGTAATTTGATAAGTGTTGTGGTTCTAATAAATCTCCAATATTTAGCTCTGCTTTAGTTCCATGAAAAACTGTGGCTGTGAATGAGGAACTACATTTATATAATTTGAGCTAAATAAATTATATTGGCGAACGGAGAATGTTTCTCGAATAAGCAGCTATCAGTAAATCCATTTTCGAATCCGATAGTTTTCCTCCGGAAGAATGGGAAAACCCGAGAACTCGGGCAGGTAACCATAGGTCCCTTCCCCAAGAAGGTTACGAATCTATGTGTTTCTGAAAAAGCGTTAACCAAAGTAGACGGCCTCTCCAACGCTGATGAAGAAAAATTAATTCAACTTATATAGTTTCCGTTGCGGTAATAATTTTCTCCTGTCTTTATTCAGTATTGCGAGGCTGGATATGTCTTTTTCGATTACCTAAAAGTAAAGATTGAAAATCCGCTTAGAAGTGCTATAATAACAATATTCTACAATCCTATAGTATTCACTCATATAATAGCAGGGATATGGCCTGCAAGTTTCTACCGATTTGCCGTAAACAAATCGACTATGGGTGGCAAATGATTGGAAAAATAAGGTTATATGGAAATCTTGTTTTTTTCCTATTTCTTTAAGATTTAAACTCGGAGACTTTGCTGCCCTGCATTTAAAAAGGGGCATCGTCTGCGAGTTTTTTGCATTTTAAATCAGTTAGTTGAAAGGGGACAACATTGTGAAGGCATTACAGGAGAAAATTGTGTCAGAGGGAAAAGTCTTGTCAGATACCGTGTTAAAAGTGGATTCGTTTTTAAACCATCAAATAGATCCGAATTTAATGAAGGAAATCGGCGAGGAATTTGCCGTCCGCTTTCAGGAAGCCGGTGTTACAAAAATTGTTACAATCGAGTCGTCCGGTATTGCTCCGGCAACGATGGCAGGACTTTTGATGAACGTCCCCGTTGTATTTGCCCGGAAAAGGAAGTCATTAACGTTATCGGAAAATCTTTATACTGCCCAAGTCCATTCTTTTACAAAAAAAGAAACAAATGAAATTTCCATTTCCGGTGATTTTATTCAACAGGATGATGTTGTGTTGATTATTGATGATTTTTTGGCAAATGGACAGGCCGTTTTGGGTTTGCTGGATATGATTGAGCAGGCAGGAGCAAGACTTGCGGGAGTAGGAATTGTCATTGAAAAAGGTTTTCAATCAGGCGGCCAATTGATCCGTGATCGTGGAATCCGGGTTGAATCACTTGCAAATGTTGCCTCATTAAAAAATGGAAAAGTCGAATTTATGGAGGAGAGCACCATCCAATGAAAAATGCGCTGAAGTCCACAACATTGGGAATCCAGCATCTTTTGGCTATGTACGCAGGCGCGATTCTTGTGCCGTTGATTATCGGAAATTCGTTGGGATTTGATCATAAACAATTAACGTATCTTGTGTCGATTGACATTTTGATGTGTGGAGTTGCAACGCTGTTACAAATCACAAGTAACCGATTTGTGGGAATAGGCCTCCCCGTTGTGCTTGGCTGCACATTTACCGCGGTTGGTCCGATTATAAAAATTGGTGAGGAATTTGGCATTTCTGCCATTTACGGTTCCATCATTGCCTCCGGCTTGATTATCATGTTGATTAGTGTTTTTTTTGGCAAATTGATCAAATTTTTTCCGCCCGTTGTAACAGGCTCCGTTGTGACCATTATTGGGATTACACTGATTCCAGTAGCGATCAATAATATGGGCGGCGGCCAAGATGCAGCAGACTTCGGGTCATTCTCGAATATTATATTATCTTTTGGAACTTTATTAACGATCATCTTAATCTTTCGTTTTTCTACTGGTTTTATTCGGGCAATCTCCATATTACTTGGCCTTGGTGTTGGAACAATTGCGGCCATTATCATGGGTAAGGGTGATTTTATGCCAGTACAGGATGCTGCCGTTGCACAAATCGTGAGACCCTTTTATTTTGGATATCCGACATTTGAATGGTCGGCCATCCTTACGATGACAATAGTTGGGATGGTATCTTTGATAGAGTCTACAGGTGTTTATTTCGCCTTGAGTGATATTTGTGATAAGAAGTTGAAGGAAGAAGACTTGGCAAAAGGCTATCGTGCAGAAGGGCTGGCATCCGTCATTGGAGGTCTCTTCAACGCTTTCCCGTACACAACATTTTCGCAAAATGTCGGTCTGATTCAAATGTCAGGTGTTCGGTCTCGAAAAGTGATTTTGATTACGGGTTCCATGTTAATCGCCCTTGGATTCCTGCCTAAAATTGCCGCAATCACAACCATTATTCCAACATCTGTCTTAGGGGGAGCGATGATGGCGATGTTTGGCATGGTCGTTTCTCAAGGAATTAAAATGCTAAGTAAAACTATTGCCGATTCCCAAGAAAACTCGATGATTATTGCTTGTTCTGTCGGCCTCGGTCTCGGCGTTACAGTTGCGCCTGACTTATTTTCAGCACTTCCATCAGGACTGCAAATATTGACAAGTAACGGTATTGTTGCGGGAAGTGTAACAGCCATTGCGCTTAATATTATATTTCATATGCTGCCAAATAAGAAGCGGCAGGAAACCGTTGTTGTATCGAAGCAAAGTGCATAAAAAGTAAAAGGGGTAGTCAGATATGGAGGAAAAAATTAAGGAGCTGACTCTGCTCCTGCTATACTTAACTTCATGGAAAGAGAATGACCTTCCAGCCGATATGAGACGAAGCTGGAAGGGCTATCCGTTTGAGGTTCTAAATGAACTTGCTGATGAGGATTACATTCGAGGAAGTATAAAGTCGAAATCAGTTTATTTAACTGAGTCGGGCATTAAGGAAGCAAAGGAATTAATGAAGAAATATCTAAAGGATGATATGGCACGCAATAATCTTGAATGATAGATTTTTGCGATGAAGATTTGAGACTGGAGCATGTTTTTGACTAACGATGTAAAAAGTGGAAATGGATTTTACGATTTTATTATAATATATTGTACCGCCTAAGGATATTGATACAACGAACTTATAACTTCTTACCGTTATGCATGTCGAACAGCTAATCTTGCCGTGAGACATGGGGGCGCCAGACACCTCACCATAGACAAAAGAAAATACCCTGCAGAGATCTCTCTCCACAGAGCCTTATTTTATCTGTTTAACTGCTAATTATTCGAGAATTTTTGGGGCGAGCCAGGCACCGCCCCTCCGATACCGCTCCCTACACAATAACTCTATGGACTTCTTCACGAATGACATCATCATGTATTTTCTTCAAATCAGCTGCTGATGCATGGTGGTCGCTTAGCCATACTTTATGATTGGATATCAGTCTCTCGGTAAAGTTACGGGCCCACCGGGCATTTGCCTTTTCAGTGATTGGTAATTTGGCGTAAACTTCTTTTACAACAGATCTTAATAAAGGAACGTTTACTTCCCAATTTTTTGTCATAGTTTTCTCCACAATTGTGGCAATTTCATCCGGGCTATAGTCAGGGAATGTAATTTTCAGCGGAATACGGGACCGCAAACCGGGGTTGGCCCCTAAAAACTGTTCCATTTCGTCCGTATACCCTGCTAAAATAACGATAAATTTATCCCGGTAGTTTTCTAAATACGTTAATAACGTTTCTACCGCCTGTTTGCCGAAATCATTGCTTGCCTGGCTGGTCAGCTGATAGGCTTCATCAATGAATAAGACGCCGCCCAGCGACTGCTCCAGCACTTCTTTTGTCTGTTTCTCTGTATGTCCGACATAGCCTCCGACCAAATCAGAACGATCAACGGTTTTTACATTCGGTGTGGGCAAAACATCTAAATAATAGAATAGTTCAGCAATGATGTTGGCTACCGTTGTCTTTCCCGTTCCGGGGTTTCCGGCGAAAATCATATGATACGAAGGTTTTTCAGTGCCGCCCCCATCTTCAGCCAGCAAACGGTCTATTTTCACTTGTTTAATCAGTCGATGAACATATTCCTTTACATCCGTCAATCCGATTAAGCTGTCTAATTGATACAGCAAGTCTTGTATCTTCTCGTCTTTATCCAATTGCTGATTTCCCGTCAATACATCGAAATCTTCATCCAGTATGGTTTGTGTATCATCTGATCCTGTTTCGATGACACGGTTCGCCATCGACTGTATAAGCTTTTCGTTGATGTTTCTGACCCACCGGGCATTACTCTGATCAACGCTGTATGAATACAACCGTTGAATGACCTGCTTATATTTTTGCTCATCAACAATATAATCTTCATTCGTAATGTTCATATAGCCGATTTCGGCAATTTCTTCCGGTGAATAATCATCGAAATAGAACTTATTTGGAATCCGCGATTCCAGCCCGCTGTTCATCTTTAAAAACTTGTTCATGTCGTCTGTATAGCCCGCAAAAATAATCATCGTGTCCTCGCGATGATCTTCCATAAAAGTTAAAATCGTATCAATGGCCTCTTTGCCAAAGTCATTCTCGGAATCACTGTTCAAGGCATAAGCTTCATCAATAAATAAAATGCCGCCTCTGCTTCTTTCTAAAATTTCTTGGGTTTTGGTTGCGGTTGTACCGATATATTCACCGACCAAGTCTTTTCGTGTCACTTCGATAAAATGATCTGTGCCAATGACACCCGTTTCGTAGAGGACACGGCCCAAGATCCGTGCAACAGTCGTTTTTCCTGTACCGGGATTTCCCATAAACAGGGAATGCAATGTCAATGATGTTGTTTTAAACCCTTGTTCTTTTCTCGATTGATTAAACTTGACTGTGTTGATAAACTTCATCACTTGCTCTTTCAGACTATGAAGCCCGTATAAATCTTGTAATTCTTCCAAACCCGGCTTTGACTCGCCGCTATGCTGGGGCTCAGTTTCTTCGATTGTATCCGCTGGGTACTCCGTCAAATATGGGTCTGCATAATTTGGCTGCGCAGCCTGAACCGCACCTAATGCGACATTTTCCGTTTCTTGTTCTGCTTCTTCGCCGTCAGTATAAACGACGACTTTGTCCTTATCACCGGCAATATCGACCGTGCTTTGTTTATCATGGTGTGCAACTATTTGCAGATATTCGCCTACTGTTGTTTCCTTGATCGTCAAAGTAGATTGGTCGACAGAAAAAGTCACAATACTTTCGTCAACATTCACAGAGTGAAAATTTGCCCGTGAACCCTTTTCCATATAAATATTATAAAGTGAACCCACACCTGGGAAGTCAGTCATACCTGTTCCGTTGACCATCCCATTATCCGAAAGAGTAATTGCTACGCGGATCTGTGTTTGATGTAATTGAATGGAAGATTGATAGGCACAAAGTGAATCTACAATCGAATAGCGGATCTCCGCTTCCGATTGTTCTGAAAGATGCACACCGCTATCCCTTTCTTCAGAAAAATACACTTCAGACGCATGCATATTCAGTTTCGATTGTTCACACCATATCGCCGGATAATCTCCGGACAGTTCGCCATGAATGATCACTTTATCCAAATTGACTGTCGACCGCCCTTTAATATTGAGCGCATTCCGGTTATGGGGTGCGTGGAGCGTGACATTTGATAAGGATAGCGAAGATTGATTATGAACGACGAAACGGCCAAATAAGACGACGTCACCCGGATTATTCCCAATCCCTTTGATTTCTACATTTTTCACATTAAAACCTTCAATAAAATGGTATTCTCCCGGATATAGAAAAATAACATCCCCCGGTTTGCTTGCGTTAAGAGCGTCCTCTAACTTCTTTCTTCTGCCTTTTCCGACTTTCCAAATACTTCTCATCAATGATGCACCTACTTACTTAAATTTTTAACGTCATTTATCGCAATGATTAATCCTAAAATTCCGATAATAAAAGTATAATGCCATATCATAATATAGATGATGAGTTTGACCACAAGAACAAAGACAGCGGCAAAAATATTTGATGAGTCCGGATTTGTCTTATAAGATGGGTATAAAATTGCCCGAATGAATGAGAAGGAAGGATAAAAGAAATTCGCTAACTTTCCCATAAGCATAGCGGAAAACGGAAACAGTATCAGATTGACAATATTCACAAAAAACGGAAGGTAAAATGTTGGACTTATAAATTGATATATGAGAAACGCAACAATATATGTAAAGGCCCAAAACTTAATAGGCTGTAACCTCATCGTGTTTTTTATCACTGTCTGATACGAAAGATTTCTTCCTGAAACACCTGCTGCCTTTGTCCCGAATAAATGCTCTTTACTTTCCATAACCTCCATTAACCTCTCCTTCTTTTCAACCTCTAAATTATGTTGCATGGACCAACTATAATATACTATTATCATCGGATAAAATGACACGATTTTCAATAGAGAAAGAGTTGATTGTTGTTCTGCCTGTTTTGCTAAGAATATAATTGTCAACCATATGGTGCACACAAAAGGAGAGATTTTATGTCCGGAACTAAACGGGAAAATATAAAACAAGGTATGAAAGTACAAGTTGTACAAAAACAGGACCAGCGCTCCGGAAAGCTGACTGAAGGTGTGGTTAAGGATATACTAACAAACTCAGCCACCCATCATCATGGTATTAAGGTTCGACTTGAAGGCGGTATTGTTGGCAGAGTGAAGGAAATTTTGGAGTAGATATTAAAGAAGTAGGTACTAAGCCCTCATGCTTTATATTTTATTTTAGAAACACGCCAGTATGGACCCGCTTTTTGGAGGGGATCAATAGTATGATTTCGGCGGCGAATACAGTAAAACATGTGTGGTATAATGAAGGGTAAATTTCGAAATGGCAGTGATTAAAATGTTATCGCAACAAGAAATTCTTGAGAAACTTTCAAAAAACTTGAAAATGTGGAAAACACAATACGGGGTCAATCGTATCGCTTTGTTTGGCTCCTATATTCATGAAGAGCAAAAGGAAACGAGTGATATCGATCTGCTGGTCGAATTTGATGAGCAGGCTATGACATTTGATAATTATATGGATTTAAAATTTGATCTTGAAGATCTTTTTCAAAAGCCAGTCGATCTGGTTATTTTGGATGATATTAAGCCGGCGCTTAAACCGAGTATTCTCAGGAGCGCTAAATATGCAGAGGGAGCCTAAAGTCTTTTTAGTCTAATTTATGTTCCCTAAAAAAAGCCACTATTGAATGAACATTTTTATACTTTTGATAAAAAAGAGCTTTAAGGAGGGGCCAATATGTACGGTGAATGGGGATAGCGCATCAGACGTAATTTCCCCAATTTTTTATGGTAATATGGATAAAGCTTAATATGGATCCATTTTTCGGAGGTTTTTATGAAAAAAGTCGCTGTCATACAAGATTTGTCATCTTTTGGTAAATGTTCATTAACAGCTGCCATTCCGGTTCTTTCGGTCATGGGCGTGCAGGCATGTCCTTTGCCGACAGCTATTTTGTCTGCGCAAACTGATTATCCAAGTTTCTTTTATGAGGATTTAACATCTAAAATGCAATACTTCGAAGAGGAATGGAGCAAGCTGAATGTAACTTTTGACGGAATCTATACCGGCTTTGTTACCGGGAGAGAGCAAATTGATAATATTTTCCGCTTTTTAGATAAGTTTTATCATAAAGAAACGCTTTTACTTGTTGATCCCATAATGGGAGATAGAGGTGAGGCCTATAAGCTTTTTACAGATGACATGCTGGTGCGAATGAAAGAGCTTGTGGAGTGTGCGGATGTAATTACACCAAATGTTACGGAGTGCTGTCTATTAACAGGATTATCCTATGAAAAACTACATAATTATACAAATGAAAAGGACTTCCTTAAAGCACTTGAAGAAGTTGGGACTATTATGCAGCAGGAAACGGGTGCTAAGGTTATTATCACTGGTGTGAATCCACCATCAGCAGATACGGATAAGCAGTTTATTGGAAATATGTATTTGGACGGAGACAGGACTTTTTTTAGTGCTACGCCCTATAATGGCAAAAGCTATTCCGGCACCGGTGACTTGTTTGCATCTGTGATGATGGGAAGCATGATGCGTGGAGAGGATCTTAAAAAGTCGATTCAACTTGCAGAAAAGTTCCTGTCAGCAGCAATCAACGATACCAGCTTGGAGCAAACTCCGGAAGTGGCAGGGGTTAACTTCGAAAAATATTTAGGAATGCTACTTTAAATAAAGCGAATCAAATATTTTTTAACATATATTTTTTAACATAGAAGAAAATTGTCCAAGGCCCAGTACCGAAGAAAAATCGTGTTCGCAGGCGTTGGAGAGGGAGTCCAAGGCCCGGTACTGAAGAAACAGCGCGTGCACGGGCGTTGGTGTGCCAGTCTAATGCCCGGTTGCGAAAAAAAACGTCTGCATGGACGTTGAAGAGATTAAAAGGCCTTAGCCCCTTTGAGTAGAGGGCTAAGGCCTTTTAGGATGAAACCGTTCGAAAAAGTGAATCAATTGCTTTCCAATTTCAAACGCGTTGTTAAGCAGTTCGCTCCACGAGCTCAGATTGGACAGGTTTTTTCTCAACCTTCCTTACTTTGCCTACAATGAAAGGTCCGAAAGGTAAATATGAAATCAATTTTATCGTTAACATGGAAGCCGCCAGCGAAACGGCAAACAATAATAATATACTGGCAAAGTAGCTTGAAAACACTCCAGCTAAATGTGGCGCCAAGAGCCGCTGGAATTGCCAGTGCAATAAATAAATTCCAAACGAATAATTGCTGATATGATTGATCATCTTGCTTGCCGGAATTTTTTGTCCCCAAGCAAATATAGCTAAGCAGAATGAAATGACCAAAGGAAACAAATCCATTCTTCTGGAATGAGTCCCTGTTACAAGCCCCGAACTATATGAAAAATATAGGAAAGCAGCGGAAAGAGCAAAAAGAACTATGGTAAGCCAACGGTATTTCAAAAGTGTTTTTGAAAGTGTCATGTAATATTTCCCTATCAGATATGCAACGGTAAAATAGCCAAACCATGCAAGAAAAGGGAGTCTCAGTACATGTGAATAGCTATCAAGCTTAATTAGTCCCTCTTTGATTATCAATAAATAACCGAACATTAACATTAAGCTTAGCGGTAACATCCATTTCATTGACAATTTTAATTTGGTAACCAAATAATGAAGAACGTAAAACTGAAAAATGACGAGAATGAACCACCCGACAAAATTTCCGGTCAGTATGTTTTCTGTAATTTTTTCCTCAATCACTACATTGTTGTTCAAATAGTGGGTCACAAGCGCATCGACTACAGCAAAAAATAAAAAAGGTATCAATATATAGTTCACTCGTTTTACCCAGAAATTGTTCGGAAGACGATCTGGATAACGATTTGCTAAAATCACAATAGACAAAACGATAAAAGCTGGCGTTGCCATGCACAAAAATATCCTGCCATAGTAATAAAGATCAACCTGTGGATGGTCAATAACTTTGGACATCTGCGTTGTACTATGAAGAAACACTATGCTTAAACAGGCTAACGCCCGCAATAAATTCCATTCCTTGATCATATGGCACCTCCATAATTTTGGATAGTACCATAATATAAATCACCCTTGCACCAACTTCAATATGGGGGTTTTGGCAGCGGTGGAATTATATTGAAGGCAATGAATAATAGGGAAGAAGAGATATTTTCCAATAGAAGTGCCTGACGCCAATGATTAATCGGCTGTTTCGGAATCAATGGTGAAAACAGTTATTACATTTTATGCCTGTCTAAGGAATCCAAAACTGAGACGGCCTGTGTAAGGTTCATCAAGAAAATGTGAGCCAAGTTCATGGAAAAATCATTTCTAACTACAACGCGCATAATCGTTATGTTTTCCATATCTGGTGGTAAAGGATAAGCAGGGACTTGCCAGCCAAATGCACGCAATTGACGAGACAAGTCGTAAAGATTCCAGTTTGATGTGTATTCTTCTTTTAGCCGCCATGAAAATACCGGAAGATCCGAACCGTCTGTGAATAACTCAAAAGGTCCCATTTCGCTAATCGCCTTGCTAAGGAACTTTGCTACTGATTGGGAAGATTTTTGTACCTTATAGTATCCGTCTTTACCTAAACGGAGAAAGTTGTAGTATTGCAAGAGGACTTGTGCGCTGGGACGGGAGAAACTTAAGGAGAATGTTGGTATGTTCCCGCCTAAATAGGATACTTGAAAAATGAGATCCTCGGGAAGGTCTTCGGCCTCACGCCAAATGATCCATCCAAGCCCCGGGTACACTAATCCAAATTTGTGTCCGGAAACATTGATGGATTTCACTCTGGCCAACTGAAAATCCCAGACTAAGTCCGGCTGGAGGAATGGTGCTACAAAGCCCCCCGATGCTGCGTCTACATGTATTGGAATATCGAGTCCTGTTCTTTCCTGAAGCTCGTCTAAGGCTTTTGCAATTTTTTCGATTGGTTCGTAAAGTCCTGTATAAGTCACCCCAAGAGTTGTTACAACACCGATTGTATTTTCGTCTGCTAAAGCGAGTACACCCTTGTAATCAAGACTAGGATGATCCGGGGTAATGTTTACATAACGCGGTTCAACTTCCCAATAGTTGGCAAACTTTTTCCAAACGACATGTACAGCGGAACTTAATATAATATTTGGGCGGTCTGTTGGCTTCCCCTGTTTCTTGCGCGCATGTTGCCAACGCCTCTTTAAAGCAAGCCCGCCGAGCATACATGCTTCCGACGATCCTGTTGTTGAAGCGCCCATCGTATGATGTGGGCGGGGTGCATGCCAAAGATCGGCTAAAATGCGTATACACCGTTCTTCTATCGCCGCTGTCTGAGGATATTCCTCCTTATTAATCAAATTTTTGTTGGCTAATTCTACGTAAAAGCGATCAGCGGTTGGCTCCATCCAGGTAGTAACAAATGTAGCAAGATTGAGCAGGGGATTGCCATCCAGAGCCATTTCATCGCGGATTATTTTGTATACGTTTTCATTTGATGCGCCTTGAGCAGGCATACGCAAGTGCTGAACAGACTCTTCTCCTTTGCGAACGAATAGAGGATTTGCTGAAAATTCGTGCGGCCACATCAAATGTTTGCGGTGAGTGAACCAATCCGATCTCCCATTTCTTGCCGGTTTGGGAAAATTGTAATAATACTTATACCAATTAGACGGGTAAGAATTAAAAGGGCTGAAATATGGCCGATACCATTTATAATAACTATACATCAAGGCCCTCCTTATTTAACAACAATTTGTTAATAAGTATGAGGAACATCCTTAAACTAGAAGCGTCAACCTGCAGCATGAAAGGCGGATAAAAAGCTACTTAGGGTTCTTTTAGTTAAAAATGGCTTGAACATCGACTTCAAAGCCTTCGATGATTCTTGACTTTACAATTCCCTCTTTTTCATTTTCAACCAGGCAGTACTGGTCGTTTTCATCCAAAGTATAGACCATAATATTGTCCAATATGGGATTCACAATCCAATATTCTTTCACCTTGTTTTTCTGGTAGAGATTTGTTTTAAAAATCAGGTCATAAGATTGGTTAGAGGGGCTGACGATTTCGATGATCAAGTCGGGAGTCCCGATGTATCTCTGGTCCGTGAATCCGCTTTGATCGCAAATGACGGACAGGTCGGGGATAATGACAGTCGGCTGCTCATCTTTTTCGCCGCCGGCCAGTTCAATGTCATAAGGTGCCGTCAACACTTCGCATCCCGTGCCGTCCAAAAGACTGAATAGCTTTGCGGACAGTTTTACGGAAATCCTTTGGTGCCTTGTTCTTGGAGGAGGGGACATATACACGACTCCGTCCACATATTCTAGCCGTTCGTCCGAATCTTTCCTCATTTCTTCGTATTCCATAAAAGAAATCAAGCGATCTCCCGGTACTTTCAATTCAATCACCGTCCACCATCTCATTTATTACTTATTATATGGCAAATTCGGCCATTAATAAATGGAACCGTTTTGTCAAGACAGAAAACAGCTGTTTGGAATGCAACCGAAACTTATAGGCGAAAAAAACAGTTGTTATATAAACTGAACTAAACATTGTTACCATTCTTATTAGGAATAAATCGGCTGACAACCTGTTTCGATGAAAAAGCGCCTGCGCGGTCATTGGCGGGCTGATCCGATTAAATGATTATGTAATAAATTTCAAATTCATTTATATATTGGGGTGTTCGGTGTTGAAAATGGATTTGTAACTTGTCCTTGCGGCAGTGGCAAAAAGTATAAGTAATGGTATGGTATGAATTGATTTGGAAACAAAAAAACTCTGCGACGACAACAAAACAGGAAGGGGGATCCCCCTTCCTGTTTTGTTGTCCGCTCATCTTATTTTTTCAATTTAACAGTACTGGAGTCGGAATGACAGGATTTGAACCTGCGACCTCTTGGTCCCGAACCAAGCGCTCTACCAAGCTGAGCCACATTCCGGAATGCCGTGAGTGGGAGTCGAACCCACACGCCCTCGCGGACACTAGAACCTGAATCTAGCGCGTCTGCCTTTCCGCCACCACGGCAAAAAATCTAGGTTTATTATAACATATTCTCTGAATAAAAATATGACATTTTTTTAAAAGATATAATTTCCAGCAACCTAACAGATCATAGTATTTTTAAGGTGAATATCTAGTTTATCAGGAATGTATTTCCAATAACTGGGATTAAAATACATAAATTTATAATCATTTTCTTTCGCCCACTCATGTAGTTCCTATTTTTTCTCTTGCTGTTCGTGTTGAATATGTTTCTAAAAAAGAAAATTAGGTGGGGTACAGTTTTGACCGCCGCCCACCTTTATTGATAATTGCATAAAGCGAATTTTTTATAGAACAACTTTTACATGAACATCTTGGCTATCTTTTTTATTCTTTCACTGTGTTTTAAAATATCAGTTACTCTATCAATAGGAACTCTCTCTTTACCTTCATCGTTAAACTCTATGTATTTTTTGGATGTTTCTAAATATAATCGTACAATCCATTTTCTAATGTTGTCATCTAACAGTACGTTAAAATAACTTTGATTATCCCGATAGTAGACTCGGTCTGAATCCAGTATATCGGTTAAAATTGCTTTTAAAATAGCATATCCCTGTATTTCCTCTTCAGTTGTTACAACCAAAGGTTCAATGGATTGTTCAACTTCAATCTCAGCATCAATACTAGCTGCAATTTCCCGGCGATCTTCTTCAGCTGTTGTTTTCAAGGCCGCATTCAATTTATCATTTACGAGGTCATTGATAAATTGTTTAAAGCCCTTCTTTACTATTGGCTCGAACTTTTCTATCGTATTTTTCGTTCTTATTCCATCATAAATTTGACCCACTAAAAATTTAACAAACTCTTCTGATGGTATTTCCCATTGATCATTTAAGAATGTTTTAATTTTGTTTAAATATTTCAATTCAGAAGCGGTATTAAAGATCTTGTCTAAATCAAAACTATCCTTTCGGAATTTACCCAATTCCTGTATGGAGCTATCTCTTAAATCAAGCAGATTAAATTCAAAAAATGGAGAGGTATCCATCTTGTTTTTTTCTTCCAGATCTGTGTAAAAACGATAAATGACCCCATTTGTTAAGATTGCAAATTTAGCAGTTGTAGTCCCGAAATATCGGAATAGCTGGGAATCATGTTTCTCTAATACTTCATTGACGGATTTGGCCTCTATTAATATCACTGGGAATCCCTCGTTCATAATTGCATAGTCAACCTTCTCTCCTTTTTTGATTCCGACATCAGCAATAAATTCAGGAGTAAATTCAGCAGGATTGAAAATGTCATAACCCAGCAATTGAAAGAAGGGCATCACGAGTGATGTTTTTGTTGCTTCTTCTGTCATGATATTGTCTTTAATAGAGGCTACTCTTTTTGATAAACTTTTTATTTGTTCTTGAAAATCAACCATTGGACTACTCCCCCTTACAGATTATTTATTAAATTTTTTCTTTTGGAGATACGACTTTAAGTGGCGTTCAAGAAAATTTGTTCTTTAAACATCGCTAATCTTTATCACTTTGAATAATCTCCCACATTTTCCGAAGTTTACGTAGATCTTCCTCTGCGGATTTTGGTAATTCTTTGTGCCAGCGTTCTAATTCTGGGTCAGTTATAAAGCTTTGAAAGTCTTTCTTCTCCTTTTTTAACTCCTTTTCGTCACTTAAAAGATGATCTACTTTCACCCCTAATACCCGGGCAATGTCTTTTAATACATCTGGCTCAAATCTCTTTTGGTATCCTGTTTCAATTTTATTCATTTTGCTTTGGGATATATTGATAAAATTTGCTAGCTCCATCTGCTCTATTCCTCTTTTTTTCCTTAGTTCCCTTATCCTATTTCCTACATCCATATCGGGTCCTCCAAAATGCCTATATAAAAACATTTTATAATTTCTAAAATAGAAAGCAATGGTATATTCCAAAAAAGAATATCAATAAATGTTAATTTTCAAAAAAGGTGTTTGTTTAATGAAATTATTCCTAATTAGAATACGTTTGTGTTACATGATAGTAATCAACTAAGTTTTGTAAACTTTTATTGTTAAACGTGGCCCCGAAGCTAGAGATGAAATGTTTTGAGTTAGGAAGGCAAACGTATTGAAGAGTAAAACGTGTAAAAGGTGAAATAATAAAAATGTACGGGAAGTGCATTTACAAGGTTAACTCAACCACAAAACAACCTGGAATCCTTTTGAATTGCCAAACATTGCTTTGTGCGAATCCCGTATGAAAAAATTGAACGATTTTGTTAATGAAGGGATTATTTGGGGTAAGAAACAAAAGATCATGATGCTATCAAATTAAGTGTGTTATTTTTCTGAAATAACTTTATTTCTTGTCAGCGCTGTCATCTGTGATATACTTGTTTGGTATTATTATTCTAACAAAGTTTTGGAGGGAATAGGATGTCTGCTATAGACAAAGAAAAAATTGTATCCAGTGTTCCCCAAAAAGGATTTTTTGGACACCCTAAAGGTCTTTTTACTCTATTCTTTACGGAATTTTGGGAGCGCTTCTCATATTATGGAATGAGGGCCATTCTGCTTTTTTATATGTACTATGAAGTATCAAAAGGCGGTTTGGGCATTGATGAACGAACTGCTCTTTCGATTATGTCCATATACGGCTCACTTGTATATATGTCGGGAATCATAGGGGGATGGTTGGCTGACCGCATCTTTGGGACTTCGCGGGCTGTCTTTTATGGCGGAGTCTTCATTATGTTAGGCCATATCGCTCTGGCTATGCCTGGAGGCCTGGCGATGTTCTTTGTTTCCATGGTCCTGATTGTCATCGGTACCGGTTTACTGAAGCCTAATGTATCCTCCATGGTCGGCGATATTTATAGTGAAAAGGATGATCGCCGTGATGCCGGGTTCAGTATTTTTTACATGGGGATTAACCTGGGAGGCTTCATATCCCCGCTTATTGTCGGATCCAGATCCGTCATGGAGTATAGTTTCCATTTGGGATTCGCTTTCGCTGCGATTGGAATGTTCTTTGGGCTTTTAGTTTTCCTCTTTACAAAAAAGAAAAATTTGGGACTTGCAGGTACTTACATTGCCAATCCTTTATCTCCAGCTGAGAAGAAAAAAGTCTCTCTGGTGATCGCAGGGGCTGCTGTTCTATTGGGAATTGTTTTAGCTGTCACAATTCCAGCGGGCTTGCTTACGATACAATCATTTATTGCTATAGTGGGAATTTTAGGGTTTATCATTCCAACTATTTACTTTATTGTTATGTATCGCAGTCCAAAAACAAACGAGGTGGAACGTTCCCGCGTTCTGGCTTATATTCCGTTATTTCTTGCTGCTGTCATGTTTTGGTCCATTCAAGAACAAGGGTCAACAATACTTGCCAACTTTGCAGATAAACGGACACAATTGGACGTTGCAGGGATCCATCTATCTCCTGCATGGTTTCAGTCATTGAATCCATTATTCATCATCCTGTTGGCGCCGGTATTTGCCTGGATATGGATGAAATTAGGAAAACGCCAGCCATCTGTCCCACATAAGTTCTCTTTGGGATTATTATTTGCGGGCCTTTCCTTCCTTGTCATTTTATTGCCGGCATATTTCGGAGGTGCAAATTCATTGGTACATCCGATCTGGCTCGTACTTAGTTACCTGGTCGTGGTGATCGGTGAATTATGCTTATCGCCTGTCGGGTTATCAGCGACGACGAAATTGGCGCCCGCCGCATTCTCGGCCCAAACGATGAGCCTATGGTTTCTATCCAATGCGGCCGCTCAAGGGTTGAACGCACAGATTGTGAAATTTTACCGGCCTGAAACAGAAATGCTGTATTTTGGAATCATTGGTTTGAGTGCCATATTACTGGGGATTATTCTATTTTTCGTTACCCCTTTGATTCAAAAACAGATGAAAGGTGTACGTTAAAGTTGTTGCTTTTAGCGACCGGCAAGCGGACGTAAAGGAAACCCGGAAAATAATGGATCAAAAAATAAGGGCGCTCCCGGCGAAAAAGGAAGCTCTCCGTCAAAAAATAAAAGTGAAATATCGATTGGGATTTTATCCTGGCTTTTAAACTAAACTATATGAAGGAAGGGCACTCCCTTCCTTTGACGGTTTAGTTTTTTTGTTTTTTCTACTCGATATCTGCGAATTTTTCGGCTTTCTTCTCCAAAATAGGACCAATTTGTAATAATATGAAAATATGATTGAACAAAGAGAAAGGACGAAAAAAATGAAAGTAAGTGTTTTAGGCGGAGGAAGCGAAGTCGGAGCCTCCTGTTTACATATTCAAATTGGAAATACAAATTTATTGATTGATGCGGGGATGAGGATGCATGGAGACGACTTGCTGCCGGCACTTGGGATGCTTGACGGGCTGGGGATTCCCGACTGCATTCTTGTTACACATGCGCATGCTGATCATATCGGAGCGCTGCCCATTGTCCATTCGCTGTACCCGTCTGTGCCGGTTTATGCAACGCCGCCGACCATCGATTTAATGAAAGTAATGATGAAAGATGCATTTAAAATTATGGAACAGCGCTCAAAAGCAACGGACAGTCTGTCTGCTTACACAGATGATCAAGTGAATCGCTTACTTCAGTCATTGCTTCATTTTCCGGCAAGCGGCATATTAAGAATTGGTGATGTGACGATCAAGAGTTACAGGGCCGGGCATATTTTGGGTGCCGTCATGTTTTTGATCGAAGGCGGCGGGGAAAGCCTTCTGGTGACCGGTGATTTGAGTTTTAAGGCAGGCCGGACAATCCCCGGTGCTGTTGTGCCGCATGATGTAAGCCCGGACGTAGTCATCATGGAATCGACTTACGGAAACCGGGTGCATACCGATCGCAACACAGAAGAGCGGCGCCTTTCCGAACATGTCGCTGAAGTGATTTCCGGCGGGGGATTTGCCCTCATTCCTGCTTTTGCGCTTGGGCGGGCACAGGAGGTGCTCCTCACATTGCAGGATTATATGGATAAGGGGCTGATTCCCGAATTTCCAATTTATGTAGACGGCCTGGTGACGCCGATCAGCAGGATTTACAAAAGCTATCCCCATTATTTGAAAGGTCCTGTGGCACACCGAATCCGGCGCAATGGAGATGCATTTTTGACAGAAGGCAGATGCAAAGCGGTAGAGCCGAAAGAACGCGAAACCCTTTTACAAGGAAAGCCTGCCTGCATTGTTGCATCATCCGGAATGTTAACGGGCGGCGCAAGCTCATGGTATGCGGAACGGCTCGTTTCCGGAGAAAAAAATGCCATCTTTATTACAGGCTACCAAGACGAGGAAAGTCCCGGAAAAAAACTGCTTGATCTGGCTGACGGTCTTGAACAGACGCTTGAGCTGAATGGGACAAGTTATGAGGTAAAATGCCACGTCGGCAAGTACGGATTATCCGCACATGCCGACGCCAATGAAATGAACCGGTTTATTCAGTCGCTGAAGCCCACTTACACGTTATTGGTGCATGGGGATGATGAAGCAAGGAGCCGGCTTGGCGAGCTCCTTGATCCAAGGTTCAATCCCGTTCTTGCGGAAAATGGAGAAACCTATCCTTTTGAAAAACGGGCTTCGGGAAGAGGAATCAAAGGCAAACGCTATCAAACTTCGGATGGAAACAACTTTCTGAAAGAGAAAATAGGCAACCTTCTGCTTTACTATTCTGATGATGGCCAGACAATGAAGCCGGCAATCTGCACGGGCATCCACCTGAAGACGAATGCACTTATCTGCCAGACCTTGAAAGGGAAACCAGTCAGATTGCAGTACAGCCAAGTGGCCGAATTTGTCGGACCATGGAACGGGGCCGTTGATGAATTGACAGATGCAGTCAATGAAGTGTTCAATTTTTCCCGCCCAATTCTTGAAAAGTTGGATTGGGGGAAACTTCCTGAAGGGGAACTGTCAATCGAGACGATCTTTGATGTCATTGAACCATCCGATATCAGGGAGAAGCTGGTCATCGTATTGGCAATGCAGAGCTTACCGCCGGAGTATAGAAGAAAGCAGGATAGAGGACAGGCTTTTTATATAATTGATGACCGGATGAGGACCAATCTGGAAAAGTTCGACCTGCCGATCGAAGCGATCAAAATGAATCCGACAGCTGCCATGGAAAAAGCAAGGGACTTGCTGGCGCAACATCCTCGATTTGTACGTTGTGGTGTCAATGATTTAGGAACTGAAACAGAGCGGTTGACCATCTACTTCGATTTTCCGGATGCCGTAAAAGACAGCGAAAGAAAGCAATTGACAGATATGCTTAAAAAGGAAACCGGATGGGACGTTTCTTTTTCCGACTCTGTCCGACAGGATCTTCTACAGAAATATATATCGGATATATTCGGTTCTGATGCCGGAACTCCCTCCATCCATTTGCATGAAAGAACTGTTTCCTTGCCTGCGGAAAAAACCGCCGGTTCTGAACAGCTTATTGCTCGGTTTAAAGAAACCACCGGATTCCAACTAAGGTTCAAAGGTGAGGCTGAGCATACATCCGAAACCGGGAAGGAACATATTTTTCAAGTGGAAAGCAGTGGGAACAGGATGGAAAACAACGAGGCGATTGCCGAGACAAAGCGCTGGGCTGAAGACAGGGGACTGACCATCTATAAAGTCGGCATCAAACAGGAGGTTGTTGAAGTCCATTTCATTTCACCCGAAATTGCCAGACGGCACGAAGCAGAATTGGAAGAACTGTCCTGGCGCATCGGCAGGCCGGTCACGTACAATAAAAATCCTAAACAAAACGAAATCATCCGTATCACCCTTGAATCTCTTCCTTCGGATTGGGAACCAAAGAAAAATCCATCTATTTTAATAGACCGTAAAACAGTATCGGTCAAAGTGGCGGAACTGCCCAATGAAGAAGAAAAAAAGCGAATCAGTGATAAGATAGAAAGAGAGACTGGATATGCGTTGGAAGTAAACCGCTAGGAAAGAATGGGGAGAAGGATCCTTCAATCCTTTTCCCCATTATAGTTAAAGAAAGCATAAAATTTTTCAGCTTTAAAATTTTGAACAAAGCCTTTTGTTGTCTAGCTCCAGCGCCTATCGACTAGCAGACT
>NZ_VEKZ01000099.1:0-5558 GCF_007681465.1 Siminovitchia fortis | reverse complement strand
CAAATTATCGGATATCCTCTAAACAAAAAAGGACCGGGCGGTTTTTGCCCGGTTTTTCTTATCCGCAGCCATGCAAATTTTTCAAGAAAGGTGATCGAATGCTCACATACACGATAAGACGGCTGACATTGTTAATCCCTGTCCTGCTGGGGATGGTACTGATTGTATTTTCCCTCATCCATGCAATCCCGGGAAATCCGGCCCAGATCATTTTGGGGCAACAGGCGACGGAAGAAGCCGTTGAGGCATTAAATAAGCAATTGGGTCTTGATCAGCCCTTATATATACAGTTTTTCGATTATGTCAAAAATCTGTTGACCGGAGACTTAGGAATGTCGATCCGCACCCAAAGCCCGATCAGCCAGGAAGTATGGCCATATTTGGCAGCAACCATGGAGCTGGCGTTGGCTGCCATGCTGATTGCGATCATCATTGGAGTCAACGCGGGCATTATTTCGGCATGGTTTCAAAATTCATGGTTTGACTATATAGCCATGCTGCTGGCTCTGATTGGTGTTTCCATGCCGATCTTTTGGCTCGGTTTGATGGAGCAGTATGTTTTCTCCATTCAGCTTGATTTGTTCCCGACGACAGGACGCGACAATATTCGGGACCCGGTTGAACCAATTACTTATCTATATTTAATTGATACATTGATGCAGGGAAGGTTTGATCAGTTTGTTGAAGTCATTAAACACCTTGTATTGCCAAGTTTAGCCCTGGCCACGATTCCCATGGCGATCATCGCCCGGATTACGCGGTCAAGCATGCTGGAAGTGATGCGTTCTGATTATATCAGGACTGCCCGTGCCAAAGGGATGAGCATGTTTTGGGTTGTTTATAAACATTCTTTAAAAAACGCCTTTATTCCCGTGTTGACGGTCATCGGGTTGCAGACCGGCCTGCTTTTGGGCGGAGCGATCTTGACGGAAACGATTTTCGGATGGCCGGGAATCGGAAGTTATATTTATGATGCAATTCAATTCCGCGATTATCCGGTCATTCAATCAGGAATTCTGGTTGTGGCCACCATTTTCGTCTTAATCAATTTAACGGTGGATCTGTTGTACGCAGCGATCGATCCGCGAATTAAATACCGATAGGGGGAAAGACAATGATTGAACCAGCAGCGAAATTGCCTCCAAACCATGCAAACATGAATGTAAATGAAGAAGAACAAATCATTTCCCCTTGGAAGGAAGCGTGGCGGAGCTTTAGAAAAAACAAGGCGGCCTTATTGGGGCTTGGCATCGTCCTGTTTTTCATTTTACTGGCCATATTCGCGGATTTGATTGCCCCATATGGATTCAAAGAAACGGAGTTGGCGAATAAACATCTACCGCCGTCAAGTAAACATTGGTTTGGAACGGATGAGTTCGGCCGTGACATATTGAGCCGGGTCATTTATGGTGCACGCATTTCCCTGCGTGTCGGATTTCTGGCAGTCAGCGGATCGGTGATAGTGGGCTCCTTGCTTGGAATTATTGCCGGCTATTACGGAAGATGGGTGGACGGCATCATATCGAGAATTTTTGATATTCTTTTGGCATTTCCAAGTATATTGCTGGCCATTGCGATTGTCGCCATCCTTGGGCCGTCTTTGCAAAACGCCATGATTGCCATCGCGGTTATCAACGTACCGACATTTGGACGGTTGCTCCGTTCAAGGGTGCTCAGCGTAAAAGAGGAGGAGTATATAACGGCGGCAAAAGCGATTGGAATGACGGACGGCAGAATTCTTTTTCATCATGTCCTGCCCAACAGCCTGGCGCCGATCATCGTGCAGGGATCCCTTTCCATTGCAACGGCCATCATTGAAGCGGCGGCCTTGGGATTCCTTGGACTGGGGGCGCAGCCGCCGACACCCGAATGGGGAAAGATGCTTGCTGATTCGAAAGACTTCATCATCCAGGCTCCATGGACTGTATTTTTTCCGGGGATAGCCATTATGCTTACAGTGTTGGGATTCAATCTGATGGGGGATGGACTGAGGGATGCACTTGATCCGAGGATGAAAAGGTGAATTGATTGGAGAGGGCATGACTTGGCAGGCTTGGACCTAGGTCATGCCCCATATGCTGCTACTCCTGTTTTTCTTTTTCAAGCATTTCGATGATCTTATCGAGTTTTTGCTCCATATTTTTTGACCTTGACTGATTATTGACTAATGAGCGCACAACTAAAAATATAGCGAAAGTAATACCCAATATAAATAGCAGCATTATGAATTGAAATATAATGTCACCAACATTCACCAATTAAACGCCCTCCTTAACTATATCTACGACTGTGAAAATGAATAGTTTCAATGGGGAGATCTTTTAAATTCCGGACTCTCCCCAATAGTATTCACTAAAGACATCTGCAAGTGCTTCGGCAGAGTTGGATAATTCCGTCATATCATTGTCAACTCCACCAAATTCTATCAGAAGGGCATGTTCGGTTAAATCCTGGTTATATACTCCATCACCTTCGCTTTTCCCTTTAACAAAAACCCCACGGCTGATACCCGGGTACTTCTTTTCAATTTCTGCATGTAATTTCTCGGCAAAGGCACGATTCTTTTCATAATTTTTGTATTCCTTGCCAACAACAAAGAATAATTTGGCATACCTTTTTTGATTGATGACTGCGGTTGTAACTTTTTTGGGCTGGGCGTCCCTGTGTATATCAATAAAGAACTTGAGCTTATCATTATTACCCATCGCTTCTTGAACGGTCTCTCTTGATAGTGCATATGATTGATAGTAATTCCAGTTACGGGATGTTAATGCTTGTGATACATTCTTTTTTGAATGCTCTACGCCAATCCCTTTATCCTCCAGTTTGTTTTTTAATGTTTCCCCCACTGCAATAACATTTGCTTTTTCATTGTTGCTTGAGGTCTGGGCCGAATTTTTCAACAATGGCTTATAAGCTTCCCAGCTATGAGAATGATATATGAAAACCGTCTTGTTTTTATTTTTCGAACGATTGTCCTCATCTTTTTTATTGTCTTCGGGTTCGTCAGTCTCCTCCAACAAATGAAATTGCGGAGGAGGAGACTCGATAGGAAGATTCGTAATATTCGTTCCCTGCCCGGCAACCGCAATTTCCGTATGATAAAGAGCTAATCCCGGAATTTCATTTCCAAGAAAAGTTCTAACGTCCTTCGGTTTAATATTGATTAGAAGGTCCAATGAAAGTTCCGTAAGTGACGGAAGATTCTCTGATGGGGGCAGTGCATGAACTTCTGATCTTATCAACTCTACCAGTACACTGTCCATATTCACTTTGCTTAGTATAGATTTAATAGCAGCGGAAGAGAGAGCAGAATTGAATGAGATGATGACTGCGATTAAAAAAGTAGTCATCGTTAAAATGGTTAAGCCGATTAGAAAGTTAATTAAAGTGGTAGTTGGGCTGCTAGTTTTAAACAATGAATCTCCCTCCTGATATATGCGGATATATAAATGTATGAAAATGATAAGAGGGCTATTCATAATTTATATGTACTGATGTATCTAATAGAGGGTGAAAAGCATAGAGAATGTTGCCGGGATTTCTTTATTCTTTTTCTGTTCACCTTTCAGTATGATAGTATAAAGATTTATTTACCTTAAAGGGAGGTTCTTATCTTGAAAAAGTTCATTTCGGCTGCTGCGTGCGTTTGTGCCATTTTCATTATCTGTTGGCTGCCAAAAGGTGACGCCAAACAAACGGTTGTAAAACCTGCTCCTGAAAAAGAAGTAAATAACAAATCAAAATTTATCATTGTAGACTCAATTGAGGACGCTCGAAATATTGAAATGGCAAAAACAATGCCTGAAAGCGAGCTGCCTCAAAACATTCCAAATGCTGATGAAGATTCAGCCATTATTATTGCAAAACTGCCCCAAATAGAAGAAGCGTTTAAATATTTTACAGAGGTAAAAGTAAAACAATAATGTGAAGGGCTCAAGTAATTTATCAATTAACGTGAACATCAAACTTTTTATCTCCTGAAAAATCCTCCTTTCCTGAACCAGCAATTAATAGTTTAAAAGTGAATGAATATTTCCTCATTTAGCAGATATTTGTGATATGCTCAACTTATAAAGAAATCTATTAAACAGGCAGGAAATAAATAAATGTCTTCTACATTAATCAAAGGGGCGTTCATTCTTACCCTTGGCTCGGTATTATCCAAAATTCTTGGTCTGTTGTACGTCATCCCTTTTAATATGCTTTTGGGCGGGGAAGGGGTTGGCTTGTATGCATATGCCTATATTCCGTACACGATCTTTATGAGCATTGCCACGGCGGGAATTCCGCTTGCTGTATCAAAAGTCATTTCCAAATATAATGCACTTGGTCAATATTCGGTCAGCCAAAGAATTTTTAAATCGAGTTTTAAAATAATGATCATTACCGGTGTCTTGGCTTTTCTTGCCATGTTTTCTGCTGCTCCGTTTTTGGCGGAATTCGGAAGCTACGGCAATAAAGGATTTTCTTCGGAAGATTTGACGACTGTGATACGGGCAGTCAGCTTTGCATTAATTCTGGTGCCGGCGATGAGTATTATCCGCGGTTTTTTTCAAGGTCATGAAGATATGAGGCCGACGGCTGTTTCACAGGTTGTTGAACAGATCGTAAGGATTATTTTCCTATTAAGCGGTGCATTTGTCGTCTTAAAAATTTTCGGAGGCAAGTTGGTAACAGCGGTTAGTGTCGCAACATTCGCAGCTGCAATTGGTGCCATAGGAAGCACGATTGTTCTTTTAATCTACTTAAATAAACAAATGCCCTACTTAAAACAACTTGCAGCTAAGGACCAGAATAAAGCGGGAACATCCATGGCTGAAATACAAAGGGAGATCTTTTTTTCTTCGATCCCATTTGTTGTAGTAGGCATTGCAATGCCGTTATTTCAGTTTATAGACAACCTGACTTTCAGCAGGGCAATGGCTTCCATTGGTTTGGATGATATTGTAAAATCGGCCTTTGGGATCTTAAATTTTAACACTCAAAAGCTGGTTGTTATTCCGATGACGCTTGCCACTGCTTTTTCGATGGCGCTTATACCAGCTGTGACAAGTTCATACGCCAGCGGAAATATGGAAAAGTTCCGCCGTGAACTTGATAGGGCGTTCCAAATTGTCTTATTTATCACCATACCGGCTGTGATCGGAATCTCTATTTTGGCCGGTCCGATCTACACCGTTTTTTATGGTCATAACCCGCTTGGAACGGAAATCCTCGCCATCTACGCTCCTGCCGCGATTCTGTTTGCTGTCTTTTCAATATCAGCAGCAGTTTTGCAGGGGATCAACATGCAAAAGATGACTGTTCTCAGTTTGTCGATGGGATTGTTAACAAAATTAATTCTGAACATTCCCCTCATAAAAATATTTGAAACGGCTGGAGCAGTTTATGCAACAACATTGGGTTATTTGATTGCTTGCCTGCTGAATTTATTTTTCATTTATTATTCCACTGAGTACAGATACACGGTTGTTTTAAAAAGATCTCTGTTAATCCTGAATCCGTGACGTAGTTTGTTAAAAGCTTGAAAAGCAGGCTGATTTTACCCATTTTCA
>NZ_VEKZ01000098.1:0-6051 GCF_007681465.1 Siminovitchia fortis | reverse complement strand
CGTAAAACGGATCGAAATGGCGTGTTCCCATTTTGTTCGCCCACAAACATTTTACTCATACTTCAAAAGTGTTTTTTCCATTCAATCTTTAAATTTCATTCAAAAGCTCCATCGTTTTCAAAACATGGTCCAGGAAAGGAACGACCTCTTTCATGTTATCCTCGCTGATTTTTGTCTTGAATTTCACCTCTATGCAATTCAGGTAACCAGAAGCTTCTTCTCCATATTCGAAGCTCAGTGTTTGTGTCAGCTCAATATCATTTTCCCAGACTGCGTAAAGGGCCTCCCTAATTTGTCCGCATTGTACAGTTATATCGTGAACACGCTTGTAAAATCGCAGCAAAATGGAGCAGCCAGGGGTCGCATCCGGGATTTCAAGAATCTCCCCTGCCAAATCTTCCAGGGAAGCAGCCAACACGACTTCCACCGTTACATCCGGCTGGCCGGTTAACGTGAATTTCATTTTCAGCTCCCTGGAAAGAACTGCATAATCAGTAAGGTCTGCCCTGTTGACAATCGTAATCAAGCCATCGATATTATCCAAGTCGTATATCCGGTTTTCAAATGCGACTTTTAAATTTTCAAAATGGGTCGGATCATACATCTGCAGTATTCCTTCCGGATAATTTTTTCACTTTCAGCGCCAGGAAAACCGAAACAACCAGCAGGCCGATGGTGAAGCTCACTACCCCGACCCAGCCGTAGCGGGACCAAAATATGCCTCCCGCCGATCCTCCGAAGCTCGATCCCATATAATAGGCAAATAAATAGAGTGAGGATGCCTGGGCAATATCGTGCGTGGCATGGCGGCTGACCAATCCGCTTGCCACGGAATGAGCGCCGAAAAAACCGAACGTCAGCACGATAATGCCGATGATTTTATAAAATAAAGACACCGGAAGTGTCAATACAACACCCAATAGCATGAGCAGCGCACCCAGGATAATAAATAACGGGCGCCCGAATTTATCACCCAGCATCCCAAACCAGGCAGAGCTGAAGGTTCCAACCAGATAAACAATAAACATCCATCCAATGATCGTCATGCTCAAAAGATATGGAGGCTCCGCCAGCTTAAATCCCAGATAATTATAGATAGTCACAAAACCGCCCATTAAGAAAAAAGCGATCAGGAACAGCGATACCAAAACCGGACTTTTCAAATGGGAAACAAGGGTTCCGAATAGGCTTTTCAATTTTAAAGGCTGCGGGTGGAAATGTTTTGATGGCGGGAGAGCCCATATAAAATAGATGCCGGCAATCAGGCTGATCACTCCCAAAAAGACCATTCCTGTCTGCCATGAAAATAAATCTGTCATCGTTCCCATGATGACCCTTCCGGAAAGTCCTCCAACCGTATTTCCTCCGATATACAGCCCCATCGCTGCACCAACACTGTTTCCCTCTATCTCCTCACCCAAATAAGCCATGGCGATCGAAGGGATTCCTGCAAAAGCAATACCTTGTATTACCCTCAATATTAGGTGGAGCTCAAATGTTGGCGTAAAAGCAATGACCACCGTTAAAACAGATGTAATGATAATGCAGACAGACATGATGTTTTTTCGTCCCCAGGATTCGGAAAGAGAGCCAAAAATTAGCAGCCCGAATGCAAGGGAGAGCGTGGTCAACGACAAGGACAGGCTTGCCATCGTCGGTGTGACATCAAACTCCTTTGTAAAAACGGGCATGATGGGCTGTGTCATATATAAATTGGCAAACGTGATGAAAGCTGCGGCGAATAAAGCAAGATTCGCTTTCTTAAATGCCCGCGTGCCCTGCTGGATGTATTCTTTTGTTTGATTATCTTCATTCATTGTCATCATCCGGTTCCTGCTGTTTTACTTCTATAATGGATGAATTATTTTTCTTTGTAAAACATTTATGCTTTGACCCTTGATATGGTCATCCCATCTCCGATCGGGAGGAGGAGCGATTCCAATCGGGGATGATTGGCTGCCGTTTCATTAAAGTTTTTCATAAATTCAGTATAGCGTTTTGGCTTTGCTTCGGGGTCTGCCACACTTCCTCCGGCAAGCACATTATCGGCAACAATCAACGCACCCGGTTCGGCCAGTTTGATGCAGTATTCCAAATAACTTTCATAATTTGCTTTATCAGCATCGATAAAGAAGAAGTCAAACCGCTTTTGGTCCGCGGCCAATGTTTCTAGGCTTTCCAAAGCAGGGCCCGTCATGTATGAAACCTGGTGGTCGCCAAATCCGGCTTTAGCCAGGTTGCTGCGGGCCAACTCGGCATATTTTTCTTCCAATTCCAAAGAAGTCAGCATGCCTCCCTCGCCGAATCCCCTGGCCAGGCAAATTCCGCTATAGCCCCCAAGAGCTCCGATTTCCAGGATATTTTTAGCTCCTGCTATCGAAACAAGCATAGTCAGAAGCTTACCTGAAGAGGGAGATACCGATATCGAAGGCATTCCGTTTTCCTTTATGGACGAAATGACCTCTTCTAAAATTGGATCTGAATCGTGAAAAACCGCATCAATGTATTGGTTAATTTGTTTCATTGGGCTCCAGTCCTTTCCCGTTGTTCATAGCGCTGTCCATCATTTTGCTTTCCTGGATTTCAAAACATCTGAATGAATTCGTTGATGACCATATCAATGGCTTTTAATTCACCGGCCAAAACCTGTCGAATGGATTCAAACTCCGGTTCATCCAACTGCTGCTTAATGGTTGAACGCTTTGTGAGGGGCTGTAAATGTTTTACAATCTAGTTTTAGCCTCTGCGGCAATTCTATTTACCACTTCAACAGCCGTGCCTATATCCTCTTTAGTTATCCCCCTGTGTGTAACAAACCTGATTCTGTATGGACCTGCAGAGTTAGCCAGAATCTGATGTTCGTTCAGCTTTTCAATAAATTCCCTTGAATCCATTCCGAGCCCTTCAATGGAAAACATGATCATATTCGTTTCGACGCCTTCTGCGTCGATATCGATACCTTCTATAAGGGCTAACCTTTGTGCGAGTTTTTTTGCATGAACATGGTCTTCTTCCAATCGGCCAACCATTTCTTCCAATGCAACGATGCCGGCCGCTCCCGCAATTCCAGCCTGGCGCATGCCGCCGCCCAACATTTTCCGCCACTTTCTGGCTTTTTCAATAAAATTCTTTGAACCTGCCAAAATCGACCCCATGGGGGCACTTAAGCCTTTGGATAAGCAAAACTGAACAGTATCTACAAATTTTGTAATTTCCTTGGGATCAACACCTAAACCAACCGCTGCGTTAAATAATCGGGCTCCATCCAGATGGACAGGAATTTGATGCTGTCTTGAAATCTCGTAAACTTTTTCCATATAATTTAACGGCAGAATGCGTCCTCCCGAATCCCCATGGGTATTTTCCAGACAGATTAAAGCGGTCTTGGGACAGTGAATATCATCTTCCCGGATAGCCGCAACAATATCCGGAATCGGCATCTGGCCATTCACCCCTTTGATCGTTCTTGCCTGAACGCCGGCGATGGTGGAAAGCCCTGCCGTCTCATAGCCGAAAATATGGGAATATTCTTCTAAAATCACTTCATCACCACGTTGTGCATGGGTTAAAACAGCCACTTGATTTCCCTGGGTTCCGCTCGTTACAAACAGGGCAGCCTCTTTTCCAACGATTTCAGCAGCAAGCTGTTCCAGATGATTGATTGTTGGATCTTCACCATAAACATCGTCTCCAACGGCAGCATCGCGGATGGCGTCTCTCATTTTTTCAGTCGGCGTTGTCACTGTATCACTTCTCAAATCAATTGGCATTTGCAGGGCTCCTTCCAAATTGAGTTCATAAATCAATAGTAACAAAAACTGAATTTTTTCACATGTAATTTTTTGAAGGTTTTTACATAAGTGCCGGCGAAATGATTATATAGTCTTGAAAGGAGAGAGAGGAATATTGATGCAGATGCGAGCTCTTAAAGAAAATAGTGCATTGCCCGTCATTATGGCCCCGATGTTTTTAGTATCCAGCCCGCAAATGGTCATTAATGGCTGCAAATCAGGAATCATCGGCTCTTTTCCATTGTTGAATGCCCGTACGGCGGACGTGCTTGATCAGTGGATGGAAGAAATTAAGCAGGAGTTGCAGGGGATAAAAGCAGCTCCATGGGCGGTGAATTTCATCGTACATCATACAAACAAGCGTTATGAGGAAGACTTGGCACTCATCAAGAAACATCAGCCGCCGATTGTCATTACTTCACTGGGAGACCCGAGTCCTGTCGTTCGTATCGTACATGAATACGGAGGTCTTGTATTCTCTGATGTGATTTCCATTTTTCATGCAAAAAAAGCGGCTGAAAAAGGGGTGGACGGACTTGTTCTTGTCTGCAGCGGAGCGGGCGGCCATGCCGGAACCATCAACCCCTTTGCCTTTTTGGGTGCTGTGAAAGAATTTTGGAATGGAATTACGATTTTGTCGGGGGCAATTTCAAGCGGAAGGGATATCTTGGCAGCGCAGGCAATGGGAGCTGATTTTGCCTACATGGGGACCAGGTTTATTACCGCAGAGGAAAGTTTCGCTTCCGTAGATTATAAAGAGATGGTGATTGACTCTACGCTCGATGACTTGATCTATACAGATGCCTTCAGCGGTGTGAAGGCCAACTATTTAAAGCCGAGCATCAGGAAAGCAGGACTTGATCCCGACAAACTTGACAGCAAGGAACAAGCTGATTTTTCAAAAATGAACAGAACCGGGTCAAAAGCCTGGAAAGATATATGGTCGGCGGGTCAGGGAGTGAACACCATTCAAAAAATACAGCCGGTAAAGGAAATTGTGGCTGAGCTGAGGGAGTCATATAACCAAGCGAGAAAAGAATTATTGCAGGGAAAAGCAAACGAAAAAACTGAATGATTGGTCATTCATTTTATTAAAAAAGCCTGATAGGATATGATATATCACTATTGCGGGGCGGTCGGAGATGTCAATGAAACAAAGCAAAAGGCTGGTCCGAAGGTAAAACATACCTTGGGGAATCATCCTTTTGCTTTGCATTATGATTTTTTGAACGACCTTTTACACGGCTGTTCTTTACAACATCTTTTGTTGCTTCATTCGCTGCCGGTGAACCTTGTCTATATTTCGATTGACCCGACTCACGGCCTGGGCATAAAGGTTGGTTAACAAGTCTTTTGGAAAACCTCACTTAGGCAACATGCTTTTTGAGGTGATTTCAATTTCTATCCTTAATCCGCTCTATCTCCTCAAGTGTAAGACCCGTAATTTCCGCTACATCATCCGCTGATTCCCCTCTCCCCAGAAGCCTGACAGCGATTTCAACCTTGCCTTCTTTGATTCCTTCTTTGATACCTAATTCGATTCCCTTCTTCTCCCCTTCCTTCATGTAGTACTTCGCTAAAAACGTATCTTTCATAGAAAGTCCCATCTGTACGGCCTCCTTTTGAATGATTGGTTTCATTTCGTTGACCAGTTTCAATTCCGTTTCCTCCGGCAGCCTAAGAATATGGTCAATGAATACGAACAGCTTCTGTATAAATTCCCGTTTCATTTCTTTATTTATCATTTTATCCTGTAAAAGCAACCTCATCAATTTCCCTTTATATTGGTACTTAATATCAACATTCTTTTTGCTTTTTATCACGTACAGCCCGGCCAAAACGGCCAATGCAAAGGGATTTTCAGATTCTAAGAGTGTGGTTTCGGATTGTGAGGCAATGCGGTAGGTGTTATAGTTGTAGGTCAGCTCAGTACCCAGGAATTCATAGTGGAATAGATTGGCGTTGTACTTGGCGTCTTCGCCGGTGAACAGGGCAAGTGCATAAATCCTTTGATCGTATAGGTCCATAATCCGGTAAAACGACTGGAACATCCGCTTTGGAAAAATCTTTTTGTAGTCGCCCTGAACTTCAATGTGGACATACACCCATTGTTCCTTCCCATTTTTCAACTGAAGGTTTACTAACTTGTCGGCGACACGCTGATTGCTGTCAGACCCGGCTGAAACCTCTCCCCATAAAAATGGGGAGGTTCCCGGACCCTAAAGGGTCACGGTTCCATTGCGACAAATCGCAATGGCGC
>NZ_VEKZ01000097.1:0-6433 GCF_007681465.1 Siminovitchia fortis | reverse complement strand
CGGCTCGTTCCTCGCCGTGTTTCCTTTATCTCGTCGGAGGCACTCCAGTCTGTACGTCGATGGACAAGGCGCTTGCGCTTTTCTTAGTTCCGGATGTCCTCACGCCGTTTATTTTCTAAAATGCAAAATAACAGTTGAAAGTGACGTTACGTCACCTTGTATACTGGAAGCAACATATGAAACGAGGGTGGTGTATCAAGATGCTTTCCATACAGGAGGTCAAGAAGCAGACCGGTGTAACAGTTCGAACACTGCGCTATTATGACCAGATCGGACTGCTTCTTCCGGCGGACAAAACGCAAGGAGGGCACAGGCTCTACGGGGAAAAGGAAATGATAAAACTGCAGGAGATCCAATTTTTAAAGTCATTGGGCTTCAGTCTCAGCGAAATCAAAGAAATGCTTTCCGATGAGAGGGATTGGAAAGAGTGTTTGCAGGGGCAGTTGGCTTATGTAATCAATGAAAAGCTGAAGCTTGAACAAATTGAACAGATTTTGCAGGGGTTGTTAAACAGCATGGCCATTGACGGAAAAATTGACCTGTTGGAGGTCCAGCGGTTGATTCAACTGTATACGAAGGATCCGCAAAGCAGAGAAACATACAGAAATCAGATATTTAACAAATCCGAAATGGAACTGTTGAAGCTTCTCCCCAATGTCAATCGGGCAGACCCTGATACGCTCGAGTGGGTTTCCTTGCTTGCCCAATTAAAAAAACATATGCATAAAGGAGAGGGGGCGCCGCAGGTCCAGCAAATCATAAGGCGCATGTTCGAAAAGCAGGAAGAGGCTTTTGGGGACAATGATGAATTTCTTGATAAATTATGGAATGTCAGAAAATCCCCTGAAAAGTCGAAGAAGGCGGGGTTTTATCCGATTGAACCCGAAGTGTTGGATTTCCTTGAAGGAGCTTCCGATATTTATTTAAGGAATATTAAAAAAGGGAAGGGTGATTCCAGATGAGCACAGCCTTATTGCTTTCAGTAGGGGCATTGGCCTTGCTGGATACACTCAGCCCGACAACATTGGGGGTCACTGTATACATGCTGCTTTCGGAGCGTGGAAAAATTGCAGGACGATTACTTGTCTATTTGAGTACAGTTGCCTGTTTTTATTTTATTGTCGGCGTTGTTCTGATGTTGGGACTGGATACTGTGACTGATGTCATTTCCGGTCTTGGCAATAATGCTTTATTGAGCCGTTTCATGACCATTCTTGGGTTGGGTCTATTGATTGGCAGCTTTTTCATTCCCACTAAAAACTCCACCCCCAAAGTACGTAAACCGAGAAGTAAAAGCATGCCTGCAATGGTGGCACTCGGATTGACAACCGGCTTGATTGAAGTGGGAACGGCCCTGCCATATTTTGCTGCCGTTGGAATTATGACGGCCGCCCGCTTGCATCCCGTGGAGTGGCTTCCCATTCTGGCCGGCTACAATGTCATAATGGTTCTTCCGGCATTGATTCTGATGGTGGCGCATTTCCTGTTTAAAGGCTGGCTGCAGAGGCCATTGGAAAAAATACGGATTTCGATTGAAAAAAACTCTGGATCAACTCTTTCATGGATGATGAGTATCGCCGGACTGATTTTATTAATCAATGCATAGAGGAAAAAGGAGGCTTTCAAATTGAAAAAAGTATTCGTCTGTTTATTCCTGTCAGCCATTTTGCTCTGTTCTGGTTGCTCAGCAGGGGAAGGAAGCAAAGTGGAAACAGCCGATCTCGACAATATAGACTCCATCTATATCGACCATGGCAGTACAAACGTCCATATCAAGAGTGTGGATCAATCCCAATTGGAGATATCCCACCAAAAACCGATCATTGATATGAAAAAAGAAAAAAGCGGCATAGCTATTAATGTAAAGAAAAGAAAGTTTCATATTGGCCCCAAAATTAATTTAAATAAACAGCTTCAAGTGGACATTCCCAAGGATTATAAAGGCAAGGTGATTATCAATGGAGGTTCGGGCAATATTAAGGCGGAAGGATTGGAAACGGAATATATAGAAGCTATTTCAAAAAGTGGAGACATCTCCCTGGAATTTGAAAGTTACCACAGTCATGTTCAAGCCAAAACAGCAAGCGGAAATATCGATCTTTCCGTCAATAAAAAAAATCCCGACGTCCATCTAACAACCAAGACGGCAAGCGGCCGTCAAATAGTCACTTTGCCGCTTTCGATCAGCCGCGAAAATGAAAAAGAGATCGAAGGTACGTCAGGAGAAGGTACGTATCAAATTGATATTGAGACAGCTTCGGGAAATATTACAGTTGAGTAACGGGCGGCTGTACACGAAGTATATCGGGTGCCCATAGATGAGAGAAAACATTCACGGTTCCGCAGATAAAGGAAATCACCATAGATAACGAAAATACCCGCGGCTTCAATTAGGAGAGGTTTTTCCCGGCTTGCAACGTCCAGCCATAATATTATCCCAAATCCTTCAAACCTTTCCAAAAGAGGCCATACTTCCACTTCTATCTTAGTACTTGTATCCTCTATGTTTATGAAGTTTTTACATAAGATGTTATAGACTTCACTGGAAAAGGAGGATTACTTTATGTCGGTTGAACACTTTCATTCGATATGTAACAGACATATGGGGAGAGCCGTGGTAATCAGGACCCGGGATGGGAGGTCTCACAGGGGCATCATTCGGCATGTTTCGCCCACAAGAGTTTTTTTGGAGCCGATAGGTCCCAGAAGAGGCGGTTTTGGATACGGTTTTGGCGGATTTGGATATGGCTGGTGGGGCTTCGGTGCGGGTATTGCCCTGGGCTTTATCGCCGGAGTTTCTTTACTCTGGTGGTGGTAGCATTTCAATAGTGCCCAACCCCTTAAATGAACGCGGTTCAACTGGCATTGTGCTGGTTGGACTGTTTAGTTTTTATTAGCAATGCTTGCAAACTCTTCGGAATGTATGCTCAGCAAATCTTTGCTTGATAAACCGGTTGATTCCATATATTTCTTCACCAGGTAATATCCGACGCAGTAACCTGCCATTTTGGGGTAAGAACGCAAGCCGTACAGGATGTTTTGATGTTTGGGACTTGTCTTTAAAACATTTCTATTCGGATATACCAGCCTTCTCCATATTTTCTCCAATTTTTTATTGGGGTAGTAGGAGGTCCAGTTGGACATAAATTCCGTTCCCAATCTTTCACGGACAGCATTTTCCGCCATGCCTTCCAAAATAATCGTATCAAGCAGGACATAATCTGCTTCGTCTTTATGATATTTGGATAAGCGGCATGCGTGATTGTATTCATGCGTAAATAATGACCTGATTTCCGCATCATTATTTTCTTCCGAGACAAACAAGAATAATTTATCTTTAAAAGCCAGCCCCGACTTCCCGTGAAATTCCCGTTTTAATACTTCATTAGTTGTATCTGACGGAAAAATAAAAACCGGGATACTGGGCCCTTCCCATATCTTTTGAAGTTTCTGTTTTTCGTTTTGGACAATGTCCCACACTTTATTATCCCTTAACTTTTTCACTGCAATGTTTCCGTTTTTTTGCGGAGTATACATTCCATGGAAAGCTAAGTAATCATAAATTTCAGAAGCGGAAGCCCCATCAAAATGTACTTTTAATTTTTTACATATTTTTACAGGGTCATCATATAAATCCGTCAGCCATCTATCAGTCCTGATCACGCTCATATCAACCCACCCTTAAACGACTCGCCATCTTTCTATACAGTATGCATTTATCATATTGAGTTGCGAAAATGTTTTTTATCTGCAATAAAGGATTTGGCAACTTTCCATAAACATCCCTTTTGAATACCCTATAACAGATTTCAGATAGGGCTGCGTTTTTAAGACGCACTTAAACCGAAAGGAGATGGATTAGCAGATGACCATCAGAAAAGCCACCAGCCGCGAGACCCAAAAGATTTTGGATTATTCCCTGGAAGTATTAAAAGAAGCAACAATGGGGCATGTGAAACCGGACAAAGAAAAAGCCAGTGAAATGGTGTCGCCATTTTTGGATGCGGGAGGATTCTACCTCGTCCATGTTGAAAATAACGAAGTCCAGGGCTGGATAGGTGTCGGGAGGACAATGGACTATCACACAGATGAAATGATCGGGGTCCTTCCGGAAGTATACGTGTATCCTCAATACCGTAAGCGCGGCATCGCAGAAAAGCTGTGCAATGAAGCATTCAGGCATCTTCAAGAAGAGGGGGTTAATAGGGTACAGTTATATGTATTTGAAGGAAACATCTCCAAACACCTGTGCCAAAAACTGGGCTTTCAAGAAATAGTCACGTTGATGGAAAAACAGTTAGACAACCATTTTTAGTGTTACAATTCCCCGGATGCCTGAAGAATGCCCCCTAATCCTGTTTCTTTTGGGGCATTTCCGGCCCTTTTGAATACCATATAGGAGATTTCAAAGCAAAAGGCGGGAATCAATATGGAAAGCACATATTTAAATTGTTTGGCATTATTCGGGGTTGGAGGTGCCCATCCCGGGGGCCTTAATCTTACAAAAAGGATTTTATCCAAGGAAAAAATTGATGGCTCTTCTAAGATTCTTGACGTCGGCTGCGGAACAGGGCAAACTTCCGCATATATTGCAAAGGAATATGGAAGCCATGTCACAGCATTGGATAACAACAAAATCATGTTGGAAAAAGCCGGAAGAAGATTTCAATCCATGAATCTTCCAATCGAAATCCGGCATGGCAGCGCCGAAAATCTGCCTTTTGAAAATCACACATTTGATTTCATCCTATCTGAATCCGTCACGGCATTTACCGACGTCTCAAAAACGGTTCCCGAATTTAAACGGGTTTTAAAGCCGAATGGAGTTTTACTGGCCGTTGAAATGGTCCGTGATAAAGACATTTCCGGGCAGCAAATGAAAGAAATCCTGGATTTTTATGGGGTGAAACAATTGCTTAGTGAACAGGAGTGGCGAAGCGCTTTCCAAAAAGCTGGCTTTGAACAGATAGAAATGGAAAAAGTTGAGCTGCAGCCCGATATTCAACAAGTGGGTGTTTCAAATGATTACTCACTTTCAAAGCAGATTCATCCTTCGTTTTATGAGATTTTTGAGAAGCATCATCATTTGTCGATCGTTTATAAGGATATTTTAGCCTGCGGTAAATTCAGATGTACAGTATGAAGCCATTTAGTCAAAAACTCTTGCTGTGATTTTCAGCGGGAGTTTTTTCTTTTACGTAATTCATAAAGTGGACCTCATTGCATTTAAGATACTAAAAATATTAGCTTTTTTAATTTTATTTCAAAATTCCTTTTAATTTTCCTTGTAATCTTTCGCACGCGTAGGTGATAATTAAGTATAGGAAGATTTACAGCAAGGGGAAATGAATCGATGGATGTGGCAGCACTTTTTCAGAAAAAGGGAGTAAAACGCATTATCATCTTCGGGCTGATTGTTCTGATTTTGTACAGCCTGAGAAGTATGATCAACTTGATTTTGCTGACCTTTATTTTTTCATACTTAATGAATCGTCTCATAGAATTCACCGCCAAACGGATTCCTGTTCCAAGGCGGGTGCTTGTGCTGTTCATGTACGTGGCAATCGTGGGCATACTCACGTATGGGCTTGTAAAATATTTTCCTATCATTACTTCGGAAATCAGCCAGTTGATCGTACAGATTACGGCCTTTTACTCACAGCCGCATGAAAATGCCATTTTAAGCTTTATTGAGGCAATCATATCCAAAAACCAAATTGCCGCTTATTTGGAAAATGGATTATCGTTTTTAGTGAAATCTTTTACAGATATTAGCAAAACAAGCGTCCAAGTGATTGTTGCTTTAATATTAAGTCTGTTTTTCCTTCTGGAAAAACCTCGCTTGAAGGAATTTACCGCAAAATTCAAGGAAAGCAAATTGGCGCCGTTCTATTTTGAAATTGAATTTTTCGGGAAAAAGTTCACCCGCACGTTCGGAAAAGTCATCGAAGCACAGTTCATCATTGCTCTCGTCAATACGCTTTTGACGATCATAGCACTCTCCATCATGGGCTTTCCGCAATTGTTCGTGCTGGCGATCATGATTTTCTTTCTTGGCCTTATTCCGGTTGCAGGTGTCATCATTTCCCTGGTTCCGCTTTGCATGATTGCCTATACGATCGGCGGCTTCGTCAAAGTTGTATACGTCGTTGTTGCCATCACCATCATTCATGCGGTGGAAGCTTATATATTGAATCCGAAATTGATGTCGGCCAAAACCGATTTGCCGGTATTTTATACGTTCATCGTTTTGATTTTCTCGCAAAACTTCTTCGGCGTGTGGGGATTGATCATCGGCATTCCCGTTTTCGTGTTCCTGCTGGATGTTCTTGAGGTGACAAATAAGGAAAAAATTGCCAAGACATAGCAAAAAGAACAAAGGCGCAAGCGCCTGTTTATCGACGTACAGACTGGAGCGCTTCTGACGAGATAA
>NZ_VEKZ01000096.1:0-6649 GCF_007681465.1 Siminovitchia fortis | reverse complement strand
ATCTCGTCGGAGGCACTCCAGTCTGTACGTCGATGGGCAAGGCGCTTGCGCTTTTCTTATTATCGTCATGCTGCTCGGCGCGGGCTTTTCCGCCCTTATGGCCGATCTCTTCGTAAAAATCTTTGTCGTGATTTTTTGAAGTGGCCTCGCCGCCTTTGCGCCCGATTTCCTTGTAGAATTCTTTATCATGGTTGCGCGCAGTTGCTTCTCCGCCTTTTCGTCCTGCTTCTTCCACTGTCATTTTATGGTCGTTATTCTTTTTGTCTGCCATTTCGAAACTCCTCCTTTCATGTAATGTGTGACTACTCTATTAAATTCCCGGTCTTTGTTATTTAAAACATTTTTAACTTTTTTGCAGGGTGATAATGAACAACCTTTTGAAGTTTTACAAAGGAATCAGAGGGTAGTTGCTATATATAGATTAATTGCCAGGGAGGAATTATAAAAAATGAGAGACGAGCGTAATGCAAATGCCGAGAGCAAGAACAAACAGCTGGATACTTATCGTTCGCATGACAAGGGTCAAAAGATGACAACAAATCAGGGGCTCAAAGTTTCGGAAGATGAGTTCTCACTGAAAGCCGGAGAACGTGGACCGACACTTATGGAGGATTTTCATTTCCGGGAAAAAATGACCCACTTCGACCATGAACGGATTCCGGAAAGGGTTGTTCATGCCAGGGGATACGCAGCTCACGGAGAATTTGAAGTCTATGAATCTATGAAGAAATATACTAAAGCAAAATTTTTGCAGGAACCTGGGGAAAAAACGCCAGTCTTTGTCAGATTTTCTACTGTTGTAGGATCCCGCGGCTCCGGAGAATTGGCAAGGGATGTCCGCGGTTTTGCCACGAAATTTTATACCGAGGAAGGCAACTATGACTTGGTTGGAAACAATATGCCCGTCTTTTTCATCCAGGACGCCATCAAGTTTCCTGATCTGATCCATGCGGTCAAACCGGAGCCCCATAATGAAATACCTCAGGCAGCGACCGCCCATGATACATTTTGGGATTTTGTTGCGAACAATCAGGAGTCGGCACATATGATCATGTGGGCTATGTCTGATCGGGCGATCCCGAGAAGTTTTCGGATGATGGAAGGGTTTGGTGTTAATACTTTCCGATTTATAAATGAAAATGAGGAGGCATTTTTCGTAAAGTTCCATTGGAAGCCTGCGCTTGGAGTCCATTCTGTCGTTTGGGATGAAGCGCAAAAGTTGAATGGTAAAAATCCGGACTTCCATCGGCAGGATCTTTATGAATCAATTGACCGCGGTGATTATCCGGAATTTGAACTGGGCGTACAAATTATTGGAGAAGAAGATGAGTTTATGTTTGATTTTGATATTCTCGATCCTACCAAAATTTGGCCTGAAGAAGATGTTCCGGTAAAAATCATTGGAAAAATGACATTGAATCGTAATGTCGATAATGTCTTTGCAGAAACGGAACAGGTTGCTTTCCATCCGGGCAATGTCGTTCCCGGCATAGATTTTACAAATGATCCTCTTCTTCAGGGACGGCTGTTTTCCTATACCGATACGCAGCTGATCCGGTTGGGCGGGCCGAATTTTCATGAACTGCCAATTAACCGCCCTGTCTGCCCTTTCCATAATAACCAGCGGGATGGCTACGCTCGGCAAACAATCAATGTGGGACAGGTCAGCTATCATAACAATTCGCTGGCGGGTAATACTCCTGCCGCAGCCTCTGAGGACGAGGGAGGATATAAGCATTATCAGGAGAAAATTGACGGACGAAAAATACAGGCGAGAAGCGACAGTTTCAAAGACCATTTTTCACAGGCTGTTTTGTTCTGGAACTCGATGAGCGAACCTGAAAAAGAGCATATCATCAACGCTTTCAGCTTTGAATTGGGTATGTGTAAAGAGAAAGATGTCCGGCAGCAGGTAGTGGATATGCTTTCAAATGTGGACCTGGATCTGGCCCAAACAACAGCGAAAAATGTAGGGGTCCGGCCACCTGCTGAAAGCCTGGCTCCTAAAGTTAACAAATCTTCGCCGGCACTAAGCCAGGAGAACACGGTGAAAAAGCCGGACACTCGCAAAATCGCGGTTTTAGTCGCAGAGGGCTTTAACGAAAATGTGCCTGTAATCTTGGAAGCTTTAAAGAAAGTGGGGGCCCAGCCTGTTACAGTTGGTGAAAAGCAAGGTTTTATCAAAGGTCAAAATGGTGCTGAATTGGAGGTTGAACAGACGTTTGCCACGGGAGATTCCGTTTTGTTTGATTCAGCCTATATTGTCGGCGGTGAAAAGACCAGCCATCAATTTTTTGAGTCGGCTGCCTATTTCATAAAAGAAGCGTTCGCCCACTATAAGCCGATTGGAGCATCCTATCAAGGGAAGCAGCTGCTCGAGGAACTTAACCTGCCGAGCAATGCCGGAGTTATAACAGGTGATGCGTCGGGCGGATTTTTAGAAGAGTTTACAAAAGCCGTTGCAGAGCACCGTTTTTGGAACAGAAAAACCCTCTGAGTACGGGGCAGGGATTGATTGCCTGTCCCGTTTATTTTTCCGGCTTCTTCTCCTCACATTCAAAGCAGATGATCTTTCCGTCTTTGAGAATTACCCCGTTAAAAAAGCCGTTTTCGCAATAAATTTCCTTGCCGCACGTTTTGCAATGCCCTGCCAATTCTCGCATGGCTAAACAACTCCTTAAAAAAGCACTGTTCTTTTGATAGTATAAATCCCAAAGTGGCAAGAATGAAAATAATCTGCGAGAAAGGAGTCTTTATGGGAAGCGTTAAGATTAAAAGAATCTATGATGAACCTTCATCGGGTGATGGATATCGTGTTTTGGTAGATCGGATTTGGCCGCGGGGAATCTCAAAGGAAAAGGCGCAAATTGATGAATGGATGAAAGAGCTTGCTCCAAGCACCGAGCTGAGGAAATGGTTTCAGCATGACCCTGAAAAATTTCCGGCGTTCAGGGAAAAATATCTCTCTTATTTGGAAGAGAATGAAACGTGTCAAAAGAATTTGGAAGAATTGAAAGAGCGGATGAAAAATGAGGATGTAACCTTGCTATATGGTGCAAAGGATGAAAAACATAATCAGGCAGCCGTTCTGAAAGAAGTTCTTTTAAAGTGCGAATAATAGCATTAATACAGCAGAAGAATCCATGAGCCCCTAAGACAGCTCATGGTTTTTTGTATTCATAGTCTCTCATCATTTTCATATAAATGAATAAACACGTTAAAACATAAAGGATGAAAATGATGCTAAAACTTGCAGCCAAATTCTTTGTAACCGTCACCGCACTATTTTGTCTAGTTTCCGCAATTGCTTTTTCAAGTGTAAAAATCAGTTTGCTGTCATTTATCGCCAATGACCCTACAAGAACAGAGTCTTTTCTGTATGTTATGTCATTGGAAAACCAGGCTTTAAAAAGGATTCTGCCGGAAGGGTACGAGAGATCGTTTGGGAAAGATGCATTGGAACTGTTCACGAATATCAATCTCAGAAACATGAAATCTTTTTTGATCAGCGAAATACCCGGGCTGAATGCTGCCACTCCCAAAATCATCGTGGCGGGCAAAGGAACCGATTTTACTAACCTCCCTATTGAATCCCCGCCGCCTGCCGATTTTGATATTTATGAGGGTGGGGAGGAATATACAGAGGAAAAACCGGTTGAGGATTCACAAACAAAGGATCATGCCGTCTTTATCTATTCGACACATAATACGGAATCCTTTTTGCCAATGCTTCCGGGAGTGACGGATCCAAATCGCGCCTGGCATAAAGAGAAAAATGTCTCTTTGCTCGGGAAGCGGCTAGGAAAGAAACTTGAGGAAAAAGGAATCAAAACATTGGTAAATAATAAAGACATACAAGGGATGCTAAAAAAAAGAGGCATGAGATACGAACAATCATATGAAGCTTCAAGAGAGGTAGTAGTTGATGCGATGAATCAAAATAAACAGGTCCGGTATTACATTGACATCCATCGCGACTCTCTAGGAAGGGCGGTGACCACTGCAACGATCAATGGGGAAAAATACGCCAAATGCCTGTTTGTCATTGGTGAAGCACACCCGAATTATGAAAAAAATCTTGAATTTGCCACCAGCCTGCACCACTCCATTCAAAAGAAATACCCAACTCTTTCACGCGGGGTTTTTGGTAAAACAAAGGCTGGCGGAAATAACGGAATATATAATCAGGACTTGTCCGAGAATTCCTTATTAATCGAGATAGGCGGTGTGGATAATACTCAGGAGGAATTGGACCGGACAGTTGATGTACTTGCAGATGTTATCAGCGAATACTATTGGGGAGAATCAATGGAGGTGAATAAATAGCGTATTATTGAAATAAAAAAAGAGCCTTTTTTCAGGCCCTTGATGATTGACATCACGCACATAACAATTTTCTCTTAACCAATTTGCTTTAGATGTTTACGGGCTGAAGATGTTTGTTCGCATTTGCAATTATTTACGTAAAAAGCGCTTCCTCCAATTACTGAAGTCACGGGTATCTACGCTAAAATCTAATGAATGTTACGTCTGTATAATCCCACCACTTTTCCAAGTATGGATACGTTCTGTACGATAATCGGCTCCATATTTGAGTTTTCGGGCTGGAGTCTAAAGTATCCGTTCTCTTTATAAAATCTTTTGACAGTCGCTTCATTCTCTTCTGTCATCGCTACGACGATGTCGCCGTTGTCCGCGGTTTGCTGTTGTCTGACAATTACATAGTCTCCGTCAAGAATTCCGGCTTCGATCATGCTTTCACCAATAATTTCAAGGATGAATGTTTGATCATCGGAGGGGATCAGCTGTTCGGGAAAGGGGAAGTAATCCTCGATATTCTCTACAGCTGAAATAGGCACTCCGGCAGTAACCTTACCGACAAGGGGAAGATTGACTGCGTTTTTGGCAGGGACAGCCGCATTCTCCTGATCAAGGACTTCTATGGCTCTCGGTTTGGTCGGATCTCTTCTGATCAAACCTTTGCTTTCCAATCTTGCCAGGTGTCCATGTACAGTTGAACTTGATGCCAGGCCTACGGCTTTCCCAATTTCACGCACAGAAGGAGGGTACCCCTTTTTTCTCACTTCTTCCTTAATGAAAGTTAAAATAGCTTCCTGCCTTTTTGAAAGCTTGGACATTGTTTCACACCCTTTTATATCTATTATGAGCTATCCATATTATAGCACGCGGGTTCTTTTAATACAAACGTAAGTTCGAATTTTTGTTTGACACAAACCTACGTTCTGGTTATAATGATTTTAAATAAATGCGAACAAATATTCGGGGAGAGGATATGGATGTTGTCAATCATAAGGAATCATTCTTTTATCGTCATCTTTTGTATTGTTTCAATTATAATGGGGCTGTTATTTATTTTTAACCTGGCGGAAGAAGAGCAGGCTCCCAGTATGATGGGAAACCAACAGAATGTTTATGCCGAGCAAGCACAGAACAGCCAAGGATTGATAATAAAGGAACAAGAGTTAGAATAAGTGTCCAATGGAGTGTTTGATATGAAAGTGATCATTTATTGCAGGGTAAGCACTGAAAAACAAGAGCAGGAAACCTCATTGGCCAGGCAGGAAGAGGAATTGTCGGCTGCCGCCGGAAAATGGGGCTTTCAGGTTGACTCCGTCATTCATGATCAGTCGAGCGGATATGACCTGGACAGGCCCGGGTTAATGGAAATGCTGGATAAAATTTCTTCCGGGAACATCGATGCAGTTCTGATCCAGGATGAAACCAGGCTTGGCCGTGGAAATGCCAAAATCGCCCTTATACATTTTTTATTTAAGGAAGATGTCAAGCTGTATTCACTTGCCCATGACGGTGAACTTCAAGTATCTGAAACAGATTCTATGCTCCTTCATATAATAGGAATGGTAGAAGAATATCAGCGGAAGCTGCATAATATCAAAATCAGGCGCGGTATGAAAAGAGCGGTGGCAAAAGGCTATCGGCCTGAACAAAACTTAAAGAAACGCGGCAATATAAACGGAAGAGAGCGGAAAGAGATCCCGGTGGAAGAGATTGTCCGGCTCAGGCAAAACAGCCTGACCTTTGAAGAGATTGCCTCGGTCATTAGAGGTTTCGGATATGATGTTTCAAAAGCTACCGTCCATAGAAGATACCAGGAATATATGGATCGGAATGACAGCCGAAATTAAGGCGATTATTCAATACTCCTTTATTGTTTTCAACCGGTTTTTCTAGTAGTATTGACTTGCGGCAAAATGAAAACGAAGGAGTTTTTTTATGCTTTCAAAAGAAAAACTCGATAGGATCAATCAACTCGCAAGAAAAGCAAAGAGTACAGGCCTGACAAAAGCAGAGGCAAAAGAGCAGTCAAAGCTTAGAGGGGAATATTTGCAGTCTTTTCGTGCCTCTATGAGACAGACGATTGAGAATGTAAGAGTATTTGACCCAAACGGAGACGAAGTGACACCTTTGAAGGTGAGAAAAATCCAACAGGACAAGAAGTTCCATTAATGTCATAAGAAGCGGGAGCCATTCAAGTTTTCCCGCTTCTTTTTTCAAAAGAAAAAATAAAATTGGATAAAGCTTATATTCGAATGATGACATGGTATGTCTAGCTCCAGCGCCTATCGACTAGCAGACTTCGCACCTCTGGTGCTCCTGCGCCATAGCT
>NZ_VEKZ01000095.1:0-6847 GCF_007681465.1 Siminovitchia fortis | reverse complement strand
GGTACATTAAGCAGTATAATAATTTTTACTCTTATTGTCCAAGTTCATTTAGGGGCTAAATAGGGAGATCTTGATGAGGAAGGGTCATTTAAGGTGATTAAGAAGGCTTTAAGAGAGCGATCATAACAATAACTTGGTCAAACCATGTTAAAAAACAAAACCCGGCCATTATATTGAGCATACTGATTTGATATAGTGGTCGGGTGTTTTCTGTCATCTATAATACAAAATATTGATTCGTCTTCAGACATTTGATTAGATTAAAATCCATTCAAACGTGCTAAAATATTTCCGTTTATATTCAAATATTAACTTTGAAAATATTACGGGAACTCTCGTTCCTGTTCTTTTTTATGCTATCCTATTTATAGAAATCCCCCCGTAGCGATTGCACCACTACATATCAAGGATGTGGTACAATGTCCCCAATAACACTGGTCAAAGAAAAACCCGCCTCTTACACGAAACATGATCAACTCTTCAAGCAGCTTATTCACACGTTTTTCAAAGAATTCTTAGATGCATTTTTCCCGGAAGTACATGACAATATTGATTTTCAATCAATTAAACCACTGTCTGAGGAAGTCCATACCGATTTGATCAAAGGGAGCACACGCAGGCTCGATGTGGTTGTCGAAACAAAATTGAAGGGGACGGATGTCGTTATTATCGTTCATATCGAACCGCAAAGCTCCGCCCAGCCGCATTTTCACGAACGGATGTATCAATATTTCAGTCTATTGTACAATAAATACCGCAAGCCTATCATTCCCATCGCTGTATTAACCTATGATGAAAATTGGGAAGAAAATGAATATACGATGTCATTCCCATTCTTTCATGTATTGACATTTAATTTTATGACGCTTCATTTGCGCAAACAGAATTGGCGGGCATTCATCCATTCAAATAACCCCGCGGCTGCCGCCCTGCTGAGCAAAATGGGTACTCCGAAAAGGAACGGATTCAAGTAAAAATTGAATTCCTGAAAATGATGGCCAGAATGAAACTCGATCCTGCGCGACAGCGGCTGATCTACGGATTTTTCGAAACATATTTAAGGCTCGATGAAAAGGAGGAGGAAAAACTGATGGAAGAAGTCAAAAAGCTGCCGGAAGCTGATGTAATTTTAGAATTGCCCATTTCATATGAAGAAAAAGGGAAGGCAATTGGACGGAAAGAAGGGAAATTGGAGGGAAGAAAAGAAGGAATTTTTGAAGGAAAAAGAGAAGTTGCCCTGCAAATGCTAAGAAAAGGATTATCCGCAGGCTTGATTGCTGAAGTTACCCAGCTGAATAAAGAAGAGATTGAAAAGCTTCGCAAGGAGCTGTAAACCCTTCTGATCTTCTAATGTGAAAAGCTTTTGCATCTATATATATCTGAGGAGGAAAACAGTGGAAAAATCTAAAAAACAGCCCTTTGAGAATGAATTTATGGAATTACCCATTTCATATGAAGAAAAAGGAAGAATGGAAGGAAAGAAAGTAGTAGCACTCCAAATGCTGCAAAAAGGTCTGTCCATTGATTTGATCGTTGAAATTACCCAATTGGATAAAGAGGAAATCGAAAAACTTCTAGACAAACTATGAGGCCCTGTCAAAAATAGGAGGACATTGCCGCTCGATAGCAATGTCCCCCCTGGTTTCAACTAATTGGTCTCAACACAGCCCTCACCGGGCTCCCATCCGCCCCTTCAATGGAAAGCGGCAAAGCGATCAATTCGTAGTCGCTCGGTTCCACATCAGACAGCACGATGTTCTCCAAAATAAAGACGCCATTATCGTTAAGCGAGTGGTGGGCATCCATTGTTTTGCTGTCGACTGCATCGACGGAAGGGCTCTCCGTTCCAATCAGGCGGATTCCCTTTTCTTTTAGAAAAGGGCCGATATTTTCGCGGAAAACGGTGTATTTTTCCGGAAATCGGTTTAAGTCCCTTCCATCCGTTGTTTTAAGAAGCAGCCGGTCCACTCCTTCCAAGTCAAACCGCTCCAGTTCTTCTTTTCCGACCATTTCACACCCTGTCACATCAACAACCCGTGCTCGCCCAACATACAAATTGAGATCCAGCTCGTGCACTTTCTTCCCGTGCTCGTCAAAATGATACGGGGCATCAACATGCGTCCCTGTATGGACACTTGTTGTAAATTGGCCGATGTTCACGGAGCCCGTTTGCTCCTTCGTAAAACTAAGCCTGAAAGCAAACGGCGTGTCCCCCGGCCAAACGCCGATATCATTCGTCAATGGCTGCGATATGTCGATCCATTTTCGCTCTTCCACTTTTTCCACCGCCTTAGTTAACACTTATCCTTTTATAATCCCTAGTGTATTCAAAAATACTAAAACAATCGTAACCGGCACAACCCATGTCATCAAGACGCGCCAAGAAGAGTACAAGCCCGCTGAACCCGATCCGTTCAATTGGAACTCTTCTTTTACAAGCGCTTTGTCCATTCGGTGAATAATGAACAATGCAATCAGAAGGCTTCCAAATGGCAGCATGATGTTGCTGACAAGGTAGTCGGTCGCATCGAATACGCTTTTTCCAAAAATCGTGAATTCCGCCAGGCTGCTTGAAGAAAGTGCCGCAGGAATTGCTGCAATAATGATGACCAATCCGGCAATCCAGGTAACCGGCTTCCGTGAACGCTTTCCGTTCGCCGTGAATGCGGCTACAATAATTTCGTACAAGCTGAATGATGATGTCAAAGTGGCAAATAAAAACAGAATCAGGAATAGACTTAAGAATAATTCACCAAACGGCATTTGTGCAAATACCGAAGGCAGTACGATGAACAGCAAGCCAGGTCCTTCGGCAGGTTCATATCCGAACGCAAAGACGACCGGAAAAATCGCCAGGCCTGCAAGCAGCGAAACAAAAATGTTCATTCCAACGACTGATCCCGCAGAAGAAGTCAAACTGACGTCCCTTTTTAAATAGGAACTGTACGTCACCATACACGAAAAGCCGACTGCAAGCGAGAAAAACGACTGTCCCAAAGCGTATAGTATCGATTCACCTGTTATATTTGAGAAATCCGGTGCCAGGAAGAATTTGACCCCTTCCATTGCCCCGTCCAGCGTCAAAGCACGAACAACAAGAATAATAAAGAAGATGAACAAAAGCGGCATCATGTATTTATTTGCCTTTTCGATTCCGTTCTGGACTCCCATGGCAATGACTAAAATATTAATCAATGAAAATAGCAGCAATCCCAAAAGGGTCACCCCCGGGCTTCCGATGACAGAACCGAACAATTCCGGATAATTGGCGCCGTCGCCAATCACCTTGCCTACAACGGACATTCCGGTATAAATCAACACCCAGCCGCCGACAACGCTGTAAAACGAAAGCAGCAGGAAACAGCCGAGCACTCCAAGCCTTCCGACCCATACCCAAAAACTGTCCGGAGCCAGCTTTTTATAAGCACTGATCGCTTCAACACCGGACCCCCGTCCGATGATAAATTCAGAAACCAGCATCGGAAGTCCGATTAATAATGTAAATGCGACGAAAATGAGGAAAAAGGCTCCTCCCCCGCTCATACCCGTTACATAAGGAAACTTCCAAATTGCGCCAAGCCCGATTGCGGCACCCGCCGAAGCCAAAATAAAGCCCAGCTTGGATGACCATTGATCTTTTCTCTCCTCCATTGCTCTTCCCCCTGCTCTAAACCGTCTGATTATTTTTTATCTAAAACCATCACCAGCCCATATGCGCCAGTGATGGTTGCAAAACAGCCTTATAACTCAGTTCTCAAATCCCAAAGTTCAGGGAAAAATCGATGATCCAACACTTGCTTTAAGTAGTTGACCCCTGAAGATCCGCCGGTTCCCACTTTGAAGCCGATGATCCTTTCAACGGTTTTCATATGGCGGAAACGCCACTGCTGCAGCCAGTCTTCGATGTCGACAAGCTTTTCGGCAAGCTCGTACAGGCTCCAATATTTGTCCACATTGCGGTACACTTCCCGCCAGGCTGCTGCTACCGTAGGGTCGCCGGCGTACACTTTTGAAAAATCACGGTCCAACAGTTCCGGATTGATATCAAACCCGGCGCGGGCCAGCGCCTTGATAGCCACATCATAAATGCTTGGAGCTTTAAAAGCCAACTCCAGCGCCTCATGAACTTCCGGATCTTTTTCATAGATTTTTAAAATATGGGTTGATTTATATCCGAGCGCAAATTCAATCAGTCTGTACTGATAAGACTGGAATCCGGATGCCTGGCCAAGGGAGTCCCGGAACTCCAAATATTCGGCCGGTGTCAAAGTTGACAGGACATCCCATGCCTGAATGATCTGCGTCTGTGTTTTGGACACACGTGCCAGCATCTTAAATGCAGAATGCATCTCGTCTTCATCAATCGCTTTGATGGCAGCTGTCAATTCGTGCAGAATCAGCTTCATCCACAGCTCACTCACCTGGTGGATAATGATGAACAGCATTTCATCATGATGATCGGACAGCCGCTTTTGGCTTGATAAAATTTTATCCAGGTTCAAATAATCCCCGTAGGTCATGTTGTTTTTAAAATCGGTATGGATTCCCTTCTCGCTGTCTAGCTTTTTATAAAGCTCTGATATGGACTTTGACAATGTTGTCTCCTCCTTTTAATTTTGTGAGCGCCTTCATGGGCGGCTATAAAACAGGGACGTCCGGCAGAGCCGGCCTCCATCCCTGCTATGCGACAACATCACGTTTATTTTCAAATTTCTTGTACTCTTCATTTTCCATGATTTTTTTCAAAATCTGGACAACCTGCCACACTTCCTCAAAAGTATTGTATAGTGCGACTGGCGCCAGGCGGATCCCGTTCGGCGTACGGAAATCCGGTATGACGTTGTTTTCCTTCAATGCTTTGCAAATCCTTGCTGCTTCTTGGTGTTCGAGGAAAATATGGCCGCCTCTTTTTTCATCATCCCTAGGATTGGCCACAGTAAAACCAAACCCGCTTAGTTCGGCATCAATCAACGTCATCATATACTCGGTCATTTTCAGCGACTTTTCGCGGATTTTTTCAATGCCCGCTTCCTCGAACATTTCCAGAGACCCCAATAGCGGTGCTGCGCTGAGCAAATGCGGTGTCCCCATTTGCATTGATCCGGCATCAGGTGCCGCCGTCAATTCATGCTCCATGTCAAACTGCTTATTTTTATCTGAACTGAACCAGCCTGCAAGCCCAGGGCTCGTTCCAAAGTGCTTCTTGTTCACATACATGCCGGCAACCGCACCTGGCCCGCCGTTTAGATGCTTATACGTACACCAGAAAGCGAAATCCACATCCCATTCGCTCAAGGAATGGGGAACGGAACCGATGGAGTGGCACAGATCAAACGCAATCAAAATGCCGCGTTCGTGTGCAGCTTTCGTCAAACGTTCCATATCCAAAATCTGTCCGCTCCTGTACAGGACGCCTGCCAGAACAATGATCGCCACTTCATCCGTCATCGCCTCAATGATGTCGTTCTCATCAAGCGTCTGTCCGTCCCGGCTTTTTACCTGGATCAAATGCTCTTCGGGATCAAGCCCGTGGACCCGAAGCTGGCTTTTGATCGCATAAATATCCGTCGGAAAGTTCAGTTCATCCGCTAAAATTTTCGTCCTTTTCCCATTAGGCTTATAAAAAGTCGATAAGATTTGATGCAAATTGACGGTTGTGGATCCGGTTACAATCACTTCCTCCGGATCAGCACCAATCAATGGAGCGCTCATTTTACCGAGCTTTTCTGAAAAATAAAACCATGGATTGTCTCCTTTTAACCAACCATCAATTCCGAACTTCTTCCATGAATCAAGCATGGACAAAAGTGATTCTTCTGCTCTTTTTGACAATAGTCCAAGAGAATTCCCGTCAAAATAAATCGTTCCGGGATGGATGTAAAATTCATCCCTGTATTTCTTCAGTCCGTCCTCTTGATCTAACTGTCTGGCATATTCTCTTGATAATGTCTCAGCCATTTTACCTACTCCTTCGCCCCTGAATTTTCAGTATAAATTTACTATAACCGAATCGAATACTGCTAGTCAATGATATTATGTCAATGACATTATATCATCATTTTGATTGCCTATAAACATAGAACGCGGTAAAATATTGCTAAACTGAGAGAAGGAGCGAATAGGATGGACGGCTCTGAACAACTATCCAAGCGGCAGCTCCAGGCGATGCGGACGAGGGAAAACCTTTTGAATGCGGGCCGCGAGGTCTTTTTGGAAAACGGTTTTCAAAAGGCGACTATGACGCAGATCAATAAGCTTGCGCACACGGGTTACGGCACTGCATACGTCTATTTCAAAAATAAAGACGAGCTGTTTACGGAATTGATGGAAACGATCATGAAAAAGATGTATGACGTCGCCGGCCTTCCTTTCAAGCCCCGCACCAAAGAGGAAGCGTTCGCACAAATTCTAAAGCAGACACGCCTTTTCATGCAGTCAGCCTTGGAAGAAAAGGAAATGATGAAGGTTGTAAAAGAAGCGATCGGTGTTTCGGCAATCGTTGAAGAAAAATGGAATCACATCCGCGCCCGTTTTATCGAAGGAATTACAAAGGATATTCAATTTGTCCAGGAAGCAGGATTGGCAAACGAAAAGTTTGACGCCTCCCTGATCGCAAAGGGATGGTTTTACATGAATGAACAGGTCATGTGGGAGCTTGTCCTAGGGGAAATTGAAGAAAACTTGGATGCCGTCTCTGAAAACCTGGCGGAGCTCTATACCGGGGGACTTTATAAATAAGAAAAGCGGAAGGCGCCCGTTTAGCGACGTACAAACTGGAGCACTCCGTAATGAGATAAAGGATAAGGAAAGGCGGAGAGTGCCTGCTTATCGGCGACAAGCATAAGAC
>NZ_VEKZ01000094.1:0-7440 GCF_007681465.1 Siminovitchia fortis | reverse complement strand
CTAAGAAGATTATCCCACGGCTGACCTATGAATAGAATGTGTGTTTTATTTGACGCTTACTTTTAATCCACTTTTACTAACTTATATTAGTTAGTTAAAATAAATAATGTTGTAGGATAGATTATAACACGGTGTTTTTTAGTTGTAAACTAACTATTATTAGTTAGCGATTATAAAAATAAACATTGGGTAGAATAGACTAATTAGCTATAATATCAAGTATTTAAGGCTTTTGTATGAGGAAATTATATCAATGTCATTGATAAAAGAAAAGATAAAACTTTAATTTTTTATATTTTTATACCTAATGATTGTTAGGAAAGGCAATATTATTTATAATAAGTGAAGAGGAGGATCAATTGATGAGCCAAACAGTTAATAAAATAAAGAAAACAGCATTATCTTACATTACTAAATATGGTTACGAAGGAACTACTCTTAAGGATATCGCTCAAAAGGTAGGTATTAAAACGCCTTCCATTTATTCTCATTTCAATTCTAAAGAGCAACTTTTCCTTAGTATTATAAAAGATTTAAAAGTAAAAGAACGGGAATCATTAATGAAGCTTGTTTTGGCCCTTAGAAAAAAACCAATCGATGAAGTCATTCGTGCTTTTTTTTATTTTTACACAGATTCAAGTAATATTGCTTCTTGGCAGGTTATTTTAAAGCAAATATTAATGCATCCGCCAGCCTCCCTGCTTCAAACTTTGAGACAGGACTTTGAAGAATTAGAAAAAGAAATTTCAATTCAATTGTCCGAGTTTTTCCAGATTGGCAGAGAAGAAGGGTGGATTAAAAAAGAGGATACAGAACAACTGATTTCACTTTTTTTCACCCTCATTGACGGCTTATTAGTCGAACAAAATTTATATGATAGTGAAAAATATGAACAAAGAAGAGAAGAGGTTTGGAATTTATATCGAGATTTCATTTCGCAATAATTTTTATACAAGGGCGATTTAAAGAGATCTTTTATAGTAATGTTTTTTTAGGAGAAGCCCTATTTAGGGTCTACTGAATAACCAAAGAATGTTGTTTTAACAAGGTTTTCCCCCACTTTTGTCGTGAAAAACACATTATTGATGACGGAGTCCTTGAGCCATTTCCAAACACCTTCCATCAGGTTTAGCTGTGGGCTATAGGGAGGCAGAAAGACGAACTCCAAGCGAACCCGGTTCTTTTCAAGGAACGGGCGGATAAGCTTGGCATGATGAATCCTAGCATTATCAAGCACTATGACGATTTTGCCTGTCGGATATTCAAAAAGAATCTTCTTCAGGAAGCGCAGGAATGCCTGTGCATCGTACTTTTCCTCCTCTGTGCAGAGGATTCTCCCAGTCTCGTAATCTAGCGTGAAGACTGTGTAAAGAATGTAAATGACAGATGATTAATCGGGCATGAGACTGCCGTTTGCAAGATGGACGCAGGTAAGTCCATAAAAATAAAGCAGGCGGAGAAAATCTATGGGTTTTCTCCGCCTGCTTTTTGACCCTATTCTTAAATTCTGTATTACACTGGTCTACATATCCAGAGAACAAATTGTTTATTTAATTCTAGCATTCTTGTACATCTGTTATAGCCTAATGTAGAACCCTGGCCCTAACGGCAAGTCAAACATATACCAAACGGAGAAAAAGATAATCCATGAAATACCAAAGAAAATGGTATAGGGCAGCAATATCGAAATAAGTGTACCGATTTTAATATTGTTATCGTATTTCTTGGCAAACATTAACAGAATGGCGAAATAAGCAAGCATTGGGGTAATGGTATTCGTTATAGAATCTCCAATACGATAAGCCATCTGTGAATAGGCAGGGTTATAACCCAAGTACATTAACATTGGCACGAAAACGGGTGCCAATATGGCCCATTTAGCAGTAGCACTAGCTATCAGTAGGTTTATCAGGGCAGAGAATAAGATGATTCCAATAAGTAGAGGCAGTCCCGTAAGCCCTATACTTTTTAGGAACTCCGCTCCTTTAATAGCAATAATTGGCCCGAGATTACTCCAGTTAAAATAAGCGATCATTTGAGCGGCAATGAAAGCAATGACGATATAATACGACATTCCTGACATGGCTTTTGTCAAATGTTCCGCTACATCTTTGTCTGTTTTAATAGTTTTTGACCCAATTCCGTATGCAAGTGCAGGAAGGAAGAAGACAACTAGAATAATTGGAATAAGGGCCTCCATAAAGGGAGACTGAATAATGGATCCGGTTTCAGGATCACGAAGCAATGCCCCTTCCGGTAAGATAAGTAGAAGTAACACTCCAATAATGGCCACAAATACAATGCCAGCCCACTTTAACCCTCTTCGTTCTTCATTGGTAACCTTACTTAGTTCCTCTGAATACGTTCCTGTATAATCACCAAGCCTGGGTTCTACAAATCGGTTTGTGACAAAAACAGCCACCGGTATTAACATAAAAGTAGAGGCCACGGTGAAGTAATAATTCATCGCAGGATTAACAACAAAGTTTGGATCGGCAATTTGAGCAGCAGCCCCGGTAAAACCTGCTATAGCTACATCAAGAACATTTAAGATAACGTTTGCACTAAAGCCTCCTGCTACTGCAGCGTAGGCAGCGACTAGACCGGCTACAGGATGTCTCCCGATCGTCAGAAACATCATAGCAGCAACAGGCGGAAGAACGACAAATGCCGCATCAGCTGCTGCATTGCCCACTATTCCAACAAAAATAATGATTGGTAAAACCAAGACAGCCGGGGCCATCAACACCGTGCGCTTCATGAGTGCTGAAATCAGGCCGGTTGTTTCGGCCAGACCTACACCAATCATAGCAACTAGAACCATCCCAAGCGGAGGGAACTCCATGAAATTACTTACAACACTCGTTAATATATTGACAATTCCTTCAGAGTTTAATAAATTTATTGCTGTAATCGTCTCATTCGTAGCTGGGTTAACGGCTTCCCAACCCAATAAGCCAGCTACAAGAGACGCTACCAATATAACCCCTGTCAGGATCAAAAAAATGGTTAAAATATCTGGAAGTTTATTTCCGCCTTTCTCAATCTTATCCAAAAAGCCTTGAAAAAAATTCCTTTTCTTAAAGTTAGGCGTTTGATTTACAGGTTGAAGGCTCGGTTCGGACATTATTTGCACTCCTCTCAGAGCATATTAATTTTTTATTGCCTCATCTAAGTAGTTGTATACAGTGTATTTTGAAACGTGAAGTAATTTTGCTACCTCTTGTACCGCTCCTTTAATTAAAAAGATCCCTCTTTTATCTAATGTCTTCACTACTTGTATTTTCTCGTCTTTATCCATCATGACCGGTGGCTTTTCTGTATCCTTTAGTACTTCAGAGATGATATAACTAGTTAAATCAGAAACGGAGTAAGGGAAAGATTCCGTATGTTTCCTTTCCTGATTATTTTTTAGACTTTTCATTTGGATAATTCCTTTTAGAGAGTGTTCAATGTATTTTAAATGTGTTATATCATGGTTAATACATAAGCAGCCGATTGTATTTCCATGTTCATCGCGTATAATCATGGAACTGGATTTGATCACTTTATCTTTTTGGCTGTTATCGTAATTCAATAAGAGATCTTTTCCTTCGTTTCCATCTTTAATGATTCGCAAGCCTAGATCAGTTAATGGAGAACCTTCTGACCTTCCGCTCACTTGTCCATTGGCGATAGCAACAACTGAATTTGAAACATCCTGCAGGTCGTGCAGAACGACTTCACAATTTTCTCCAAACGTTTCGGCAATTCCATGAACGATTGGAATATAACTCTTTAATATTGGGTGTAAGTTAGACATTGATGCCCACCTTTTCTGGATGTAAATTTTCATAATTCACTACAACTTGTCCATTTTGATAAACTTTCACGATATTTTTTAAAGCTTTGACAGAGTCTAACGGGTTACCATCAACTAAAATAAAATCGGCTCGCAACCCCTCCTTTATCCTACCTACCTGGTCCTCAATATTCATTGAGCAAGCTGCAGTATAGGTAGCGGACTTTAGTGCTTCTAGTTTCGACATACCCGCTGCAACCATCAACTCCAGTTCATCTGCCAAATATCCTGGATAGTTAAATGGAGTACCGGCATCTGTACCTGCTACTATTTTCACCCCCTTATTCAAAGCTTTCTGAAAACTCTTTTTGTGATGATCTACATAGGAGGTCACTTTATCAATCATATATTGCGGCGCCCCCTTATTCTCGGGTTTAAGCAGCAAGCGAGCAGCAATTAGAGTGGGGACAAGGTAAGTACCTTTTTCTACCATTAACTGTACGGCCTCATCATCCAAATACCCCCCGTGCTCAATAGTTGTTACTCCTCCTTTTATTGCATTTTTGACACCTTCCAATCCAATAGCGTGAGCTGCTACAGTCAAAGATGCTTTATGAGCTTCTTGGCAAGCGCATTTTATTTCTTCGAGCTCGTACTGCGAAGCGCCAGGGTCTGTTCCTTTAGTAAGGACACCACCTGTTGCCATAATCTTCAAGAGGTCCGCTTGAGCTTTGATTTGTGCGCGAGCGGCTTTTTGAACTTCGTAAAGGCCATCTGCTTCAATCGCCATGACGTGACAGTGACCGCCCGTCATGACAATTGGCATACCGGAAGCGACAATATTCGGCCCACTTACCAGTCCTTTTTTAACCGCTTCCCTAAAAGATATATCTATATTATTCTTCGAACCTACATTCCTAACCGTGGTAATTCCATTGGCTAAAAATTGCGATGCCTGTTTGACCGCCCTTAAAGCTAGAGTTGCATCATCATCCTCTTCTATTTGCTTGAAAGGATCTGGCGATGCGTCCATTCCAAGGTGAATATGGCAGTCTATTAAACCGGGAAGAAGGGTTGCTCCCTTTCCATCCACCACTTCATCCTCACGGGTCATTTCCAAGTGTTTTCCTACAGAGCGGATGCCAGTGTTATCAAAGCGTACCATCCCATTTTCGATAACACTGAATTCCTCCGCACCGACTATGCGTACATTAGTAATGACTGTTCCCAATTGCAACTCCTCCTTCTCAATAATAAGATGAAAAAAGCTCTCCATATAGATGTTTCTCAGCATTTCCCCCACTCACGATAACGCAGACCTTCTGATTTTTTTCCAAAGATACTTTTCCTTCCAATAATGCCGCCAATGCAGCTGCCCCTGAAGGTTCGACAATGGTTTTTGTCTCTTTAGCCATTATTCCCACCGTTTCTTTTATCTTTTCTTCAGAAACTAACACCATATCATCCACATATTTTTTTGTATGATTAAAGGTTAACTCACCGGGTTCCTTGGCCATTAAGCCATCAGCAATCGTATTTACCTCTTCCACTTCTGTCACTCTGTCGTTTGCAAGTGACTGGTACATCGCTTGAGCTCCCTCAGTATTTACTCCTATCATTTGAGTGCGTGGCTTCGTTTCTTTGACGGCTGCAGCAACCCCTGAAATAAGCCCTCCTCCACTTACTGCACAGACAACCACATCTACATCTGGAAGCTGTTTCATCAATTCATTACCGACTGTTCCTTGGCCGGCTATGATATGTAAATCGTTAAATGGGTGGATCAATGTCATGCCTCGTTCTTCAACCAGTTTTACAGCCGTTTTAAACATTTCTACGGAAGTCATTCCTCCTGGAACCACTTCTGCGCCATAAGATAAAATGGATTGTTTCTTATCCTCATTGGGCACATCCGGCATAACAACTAAACATGGTACTCCCATTTTACTGGCCGCATAAGCAGTTCCTGCTCCATGATTTCCCGCTGAAAAAGCAACCACCCCATTGGCCCTTTTGTCTTTTGTAAGCGCACTCACTTTATTAAATGCTCCTCTAACTTTGAAAGATCCAGTTACCTGGATGTTTTCTAGCTTCAAATAAATCTCTGCCCCCACCAAAGAAGATAATTTTTCGGAATAAATAATAGGGGTTTTTCGTGTAATGTTCACTAAGTTTGCCTGCGCTTGGTATATATTCTGTAATGTAACGTACATATTATCTCTCCTAGTTTTATTCATTGATCTCTACAATTAATTCAATCTCAACAGGTATATGAAAAGGCAATACATTCGTCCCTATGGCAGATCGCGCATGTTTTCCCTTTTCACCGAAAATTTCCATAAAAAGATCAGAAGCTCCATTGATCACTTCCGGTTGCTGAGTGAAAGAATCAGCAGAATTAACAAAAGCAAGCATCTTAACAATTTTTTTTATCCTGTTAAGTGACCCGCATTCTTTTTTTAAATTGCTAATAATATTCAAGGCTGTTAGTCTTGAAGCTTCGTATCCTTCCTCCACAGTTAATTCCTCTCCAAGCCTCCCCTGGTACACAGGTACACCTTCTTTGAAACAGCTTGCTCCAGAGGTGTATAGGAGATTTCCTGTCCGAGAAACACTAATATAATTAGCCATTGGTTCTGTAGTAGGAGGAAGTTCAATTCCTTTTTTTAGTATCCTCTCTTCAATATCCATAAAACTACTCCCTTCTGAATTATCTTTATATTTTGAAGTTAATGTATCATTGAGTTATAATAAAGTCAACAATTTTTTGGAAAGCTAAAAATTTTTTTGAAAAGGAGTATATTATGACTACAACAGAACGATTTCTTAACGACTCTTACAAAAGCACATTAGAAGCAAAGATTTTAAAAATTGAAGATAACAAAGTGTGGCTCGATGAAACTATTTTCTATCCAAAAGGCGGAGGACAGGAAAGCGACATTGGATGGATGATTCAATCTAACAATAAGGTGAATGTGGCAAAAGTTCGAAGGGAAAATGGAGAAATTGTACATTACATATCTAACAACCCTTCTTCCTTACATGAGGGTCCCGTTCAAATAGAAATTGATTTGGAACACCGCTTTACCCAAATGCGTTACCATACGTTGCTGCATTTAATTGCAGCAGTCCTCTATAATGAGCACGGTTACTTGTGTACCGGCAATCAGATTCAAGTAAATAAAGCCCGTATTGACTTTTCAGGCATAAGTGAATGGGACAAGGAGAAAACGGAGGATCTTTTAAATAAAGTGAAGAAAGAGATTCAGTTCGGCCACCCTGTTACACAATCTGTCATCTCTAGGGCGGAAGCTGAATCACGGGAAGGGGTTATTAAAACCATGATCAGTTTGATCCCCGAGCATATTAACGACATTAGAGTCATCTCAATAGGAGAGATAGATGACCAAGCATGCGGGGGAACCCATGTTCAAAATACAAAAGAAGTAGGAGATTTTGAGATAGTTAACGTAAAAAACAAAGGTAAGAATATAAAAAGATTTGAAGTTCAATTAAAATGACTTCAAAGAAAGTTCTGTTTTGTATGCTTGAGGGGGCATTACTATCAATTATTTTATCCTTATGACCAATATAATTGTATTTCGCAAGTGAAAAGTGAACCATTTCGCAACTTAATTTTGAACCACTGATGCTGTTTC
>NZ_VEKZ01000093.1:0-7447 GCF_007681465.1 Siminovitchia fortis | reverse complement strand
AAAGTTTTACCAAATAGCCCCAGAATTAATGTTCAGTAAATTTACTTTCGTAATTTGGGATAATCTATTAAATTTTCTATAAGTTCCTAACCCAAAATAGTAATCGGAACTTATAGACTATTCAACGAATTTGTGTTACGTTTATATGGAACACTTTTACAACAAAATAAAAATTCACTAGGGGTGCTTTTGTGTTAAAAGCTGAGAAAAGACTAAAAGTCTTTAACTCTTTGAACCTGATCTGGTTTGTACCGGCGTAGGAAAGTGGGGAAAATGCGTAAGCATTAATGAATAATTTTTATTAAATGCTCTCGTTAATAAACCACTTCCTAATTGAAGTGGTTTTAATTTTTTATTAGGGGTGATAAGAAATGAGTCAAAACAAAAAAGTGTTTCTTGCAGGACCATTTAAAAGTCTAGTTGATCCAAAAACAGGAATGATGGCCAATCATGAAAAACAAAAGTTGTTAAATCTTATATCTTTTTTTGAAGAAAGAGGTTTTTCAGTCCATAATGCGCACAAACGTGAAGGGTGGGGAAAGGACTTTATGACACCCGAAGAATGTACTGCAATAGATTTCAAAGAAATTAGTACATGCGATCTTTTCGTTGCCTTTCCGGGTTCACCAGCTTCCCCGGGAACCCATATAGAAATTGGATGGGCTTCTGCTTTAAATAAACCAATTATTCTGCTGCTAGAAGAAGGAAAAGACTACGCCTTTTTAATAAAAGGCCTTGATGCTGTCGCTAATGTAATATCTATCCGTTATCAAAAAGAAGATGATTATTTAAGAGAAATCGAAAAACAGTACTTACAATTCGTTTAGAAGGAGGTACATATGCAATACAGTAATTTCCACGAAGCTTATATAGAAACACTTTATGATACTTATCACAACCCACAATTTTTCAATGCACCACGTGGTAACCATAGTCGTGAGAAGCTTAATTATAACTTGAGTATTAAAAACCCTGTAGAACGTGTCTGTTATTTACCAAGCCGAAAAACGAATATTGTTTTTAATTTTGCAGAAGTTTTATGGTATTTATCAGGTGATAATAGCCTTGATTTTATTAGTTACTATAACAAGAAAATGCCTGAATATTCAATGAATGGAAAAACATTAACGGGGACAGCATATGGACCAAAAATCTTTGAATTTGGCAATGCCAAAATAAATCAATGGAAACAAATAAAAGATTTATTAACACATGAAGATCCTGATTCCAAAAGAGCATTTATACAGATCTTTGATGCAACGGAATTAATGGTACCAAACAATATTGATATTTCTTGCACATTAGGTCTGCAATTTTTTGTAAGAGAAAATAAACTATATATGGCATCTTATATGCGTGCAAATGATGCTTTTCGTGGAATCATAAGTGATCTTTTTTCCTTTACATTTATTCAAGAATTAATGGCCAGAGATCTTAACCTGGAATTAGGAGAGTATTTTCATAATGTTGGCTCCATCCACATTTATCAGCCGGATGATGAATGGACTGAAAAGGTGCTTCAGGAAGCTAAATCTGACCCACGAAACATGAAGCCTAAATTTAAATTCCCTAAAATGCCTTCTATAAATAATTGGCCTTCGATTGAAACTGTGCTAGAATATGAGGCTTTATTAAGAAAAGATCAGATTAAAATGTCAAGTTTAGACATTAAAAAATTGGATTTACCTGAATACTGGAAGCAAGTTCTTTTACTTTTTAGTTTGTATCAATACATTGCTTATAAAAGACCAATTGATACTTCCTTATATGAAAACTTACTCCCAGTTTATCAGCATTTTGTTATTAATAAATGGCCTTCAAAATTCACAACAATTGTAAAATAAATCTAGCCGAGGAGGAGAAGTAGATTATGAAAACTTCTTTTAAAGAAGGAACCATTGCTAATAAATTTGAAGCTTACAATGATATACTTGAACAAACTTTAGGATTTCGCTTTGTCTTTGAAACTTTCCTTTCAAATCCAAATGTAAAAAATATACTTGACTATGGATGCGGACCGGGAAAAGTAGCTTATAGATTGTCCAAAAGTACGAACCTAAACATCATTGCTGTAGATGAATCAAAAGAAATGCTCGACATTGCTCAGGAAAAAAGAAACCATCCAAACGTAGATTATCATTTGATTGAAAATGACCAGTTGTCTTTTCTTGAGAATAATTCAGTTGACGGAGCCATGACCTGTTATGTATTTATTAATACGGAAAATAAAGATAGGATTCGGCGAATTATGAAAGAGATTTATCGAGTACTAAAACCTGATTCACCATTTGTTATTTTAGATACAAATCCTGATTCAACAGGTATCGAGTTTTCTACGTTTCGAAATGGTATACCAGGAAAAAAATATATAAGTGGAGAAGCACGACAAGAATGGTTACATATAGAGAACCAAGAGGATCTTATATTACATGACTTTCACTGGCCAAAATCAATGTATCAGGAAGTTCTGAAAGAGATAGGTTTCCGAGATATCGAACAACTAGAACCAACTTTACGGGATATTCCTTATGAGGAATTAAAAAGGATTGAACAAGAACATAAATTTAGCCAATGGACACAGGAATGGGATTACCCTCCCTTCGTTCTTTATCGATCCGTCAAATAAGTAGTCAAATAAGTAATGGAAGGTTTCAGAACTGTTCCAAGGAGAGAATATTATGATAGCTGATGAATTTGATGTATTTTTATTTGACTTAGATGGAGTAATTTATATAGGATCAGAACCACTTCCTGAGGCAGTAGAATCACTTAGGCGTCTTCGAAAAGAAAAGAAAGAGATTAGATTTTTAACTAATGATCCATGTACAACACGGGAAAAAACAGCAAAACGGTTAAGTAAGCTAGGTATAGAAGCAAGCAGCGAAGAAGTAATTACGTCTGGTTGGTTGACCGCACAATATTTACACCATGAAAAAGTCAGAACTGCATTTGTTTTAAGTGATGAAAATTTAAAATGGGAATGTCAACAAGTTGGTATCAATATAAAAGATCAAACCAATGTAGAAGCCGTTGTTGTTGGGTGGGACGATAATGCGTCTTTTCATGATATCCAGAAAGCAGCAAAATTTATTCATAAAGGATCAAAATTTGTTGCCACAAATGCAGACAGAACGTTTCCAACCCCTGAAGGTCCTTTACCTGCTGTTGGGGCAATGGTGGAAGCGATACGGGTTTCAACAGAGAAAAGACCTATCATTGTCGGAAAACCTTACCCTTATATGTTTAAAAAGGCACTTGAAGATTTTATTCCATCCTCCAGAGCAGTAATGGTGGGTGATAATCCATATACTGATATTTTGGGCGCACATCAGGCAGGAATACCGGCCATTTTGGTATCAGAGCAAAATGTTAAAAAGTTCCCGTCAGCAAGAGATTTCCGCAATCCAGATGCTACGATACCAAATTTAAAGAGTTTATTTGACAGTAATATAAACATAAAAAAGTGGATTTCCCCTTCCTTTTCTTGGCCAGATAATATCGAAGCAGGAGTTGCAGGCATTATTTTTGATAAAAAACAGCGAGTTCTTCTAGTGAAACGTGCAGATAACGGATTATGGGGAATTCCATCGGGCCATGTTGAGCCAGGAGAAACTGTAGAGGAAGCAATCATCAGAGAAATTAGGGAAGAAACCGGTTTGAGAGTCAAAGTTAATAGGTTAATCGGAGTTTATTCTGATCCTGTTTCTCAGGTTTTTTCATATCCAAACGGTAATGTAAGTCACTTTATTACAACATGTTTTGAATGTGAAGTTATAGGTGGAACTCTAAATAGAAAAAGCGAAGAGACATTAGATGCGGATTATTTCGACTTTAATCATTTACCAGAAAATCTCCTAAACATGCATCCAAGATGGCTTAAGGATGCATTAGAAAGGGAAAGAATTTCTTATATTCGTTAGTTAAGTAACAAGCCCTATAGAAAAACAGAAATGGCTTAAAGTTAAAACTTTAAGCCATTTCTCAATTTTACATATATTTACTGTTTATTGCGGGTAATGACAGCTACGCTGTTGTTACCCCAATTAGCCCCTGACTGAATTAGGCTATTATGATAGTCCTCAATTGCTTTTGAAACAGACTTTCCTAAAGCACCTTGGGAACAACTAGCCAGGTGTGTGTGAGTAGATAATATGGGAAATAATGAGCGATAAAAGTCATGGTTCAATTCCTTTTCCCCCTTCTTCACTCAAATAATATGTAAACTTTAAAATCTTTCCTCCACTATATGATAAAGAAAGCACAATTCCTAAATGCTACGGAATTGCGCCCGATTATGGAACAGTCAGGGTGCAACAAGTTCCACTTTTATTCTGTCTGGATCTTCAAAGTAAACAGCATAATGATTATCTCCTCCGGCGAATGGATGCTGGTTTGTATAGAGTAAATTAATTCCTTTAGCGTTCAATTTATTAGTCATATCATCAACGTGTTCACGTGAACTTGCGTGAAATGCCAAATGATTTAAACCTACTCGACATCTATGGTATGTAACTTCCAAATACCGTTCTTCTGCTTGCACAAATACAATATAGGTGTTCTCTATTTTCCAACTCTGTCCGCTATCCCATTTTTGAAAGGAACTATATCCTAATTCCTCAAGAAACCAACCCCAAAAATCGGTTGATTTTTTTAAATCTGTATTTGGCAAGTAAAAAATGTATGAAGTGGCAATGAAACATGTAAGCCACTTGCCAACAGTCTTACGAGTGTAATAAAGATTCTTTGTAACGGAAGCTATCGCCCGTAAAAAGCAATAAGTGGGAATGATGGATTAGCCGGTCGATCACGGCTTCCGTCAAAATCGGATCTCCAAAGACATGATTCCACTGGCCGAACTGCAGGTTGGTGGTGATAACGATGCTTTTATTCTCGTAACACATGGATATCACCTGGAAGAGCAGCTCAGCACCCTCTTTGTGGAGTGGAATATATCCCAGTTCATCTAGGACCAGCAGATCAAGCTTTTCGATCTGTTTCATTAATTTTGGCAGTTTTCCTTCTTGATGCGCTTCAATCAATTGGTTGACCAAGCCAGCCACGGTATGGAATCTAACCCGGCTGCCAAACCCATGGATGGCATTCAGGCTGATCAATGTGGCCAAATATGTTTTGCCAGTACCAACCCCTCCATATAAGATCAGGTTCTCTTTTTCATTGATAAATCCACCGTTAAGAATGGTTTTCCTGTCTATCCCTTGAGGTATTTGGATATGTTCCCACTGAAACGGCTGGGTGCCGGTTTTAGGCAGCTGGGCCTGTTTAAGCAACAGGTTGACCTTCCTTTCCTCCCGATGCTTTACCTCATTCTCAAACAATTTCAGGAGATATTCCTGGTTGCTGACTGCCTCCACCTTGTGAAAATTTTCTCTGATCCAGCTCAGCTTTAGTCTCTTCGTGTATGCCTCGATCTGCTCAATCATTTTCCGGCCCTCCCCTCAAGGAAGAAGGCGTCATAGTGGGACAGCCCCCTTGTGATGTCAGGCATGGCAGGGACGGGAGTTTTCGGTGTTATAGCCGAATATCTGTCCCCCTGATGAAGCAGGGAATAGAAGGTGTGCCGGATCTGTTCGACACTCGGATGGCCATGCGTCGAAGCCAGATCCAACGCTTCGTTTAACAGGGAGAAGTCGTTGTTCTTGAGAAGCTTGCCTAACAACCGCAGGGCGTCTTTCTGTTCCTCCTCCGTACAATTGCGAAGAAATTCTGCCCATACAGAGGGGAATTGATCATATACACTTGAGTATTTGATTGCCCTTGGCCGTTTGGCAAGCGGCTCCAGATAAGGCTGCCATACCATGGATTTGCGCCTCATTCCATACAGTCTGGCGTGTTTGGCAATCACTTTATTTTCCTCATTTAATATATTGATAGATTGATAGGTAATACGCACACGGACCTTCTGCCCCGCAAAGCGTGGAGAAGTGGAGTACTGCTTCTGGTCAATGGTGATGAAGCCATATTTGTCTGCCCGTGCCTCTTGATGGCGGACGCAGTCAAATCTTTTCTCCGGCAGTTGGAGCCATTCCCTCCGGTCTTCCTCAAACAATTCGCTCTGCAGGACCTGCTTCTCATAATGTTTCCGGTTCCGGTCCTTTTCCGCCAGTTCCCATAATGTCCCGTTGAAATGGTCCAAGTCCACAAGGGTGTTTTCCGGCAAGAGGAAATTGTTCCGCACATATTTCACCATGGCTTCCACATGGCCTTTTTCATTTCCTTTGCCGGGATTGCAGAATTCGTATGTAAACCCGTAATGCAGGACAAATCGCTCGAATACATCTGTTAGATCCCTTTGTCCCTTGGCACGTATTTTCTTTACTGCAGGGCTCAGGTTGTCGAAACGTATGACCCGGGGTACACCGCCCATATGATGGAACATGCGTTGCAGGCCCTCCAGCAAGCATTCCGTATTTTCCGAAGGGAAGACTTGGAAGTAAAAGCTGTTACTATACGGAAAAGACATTACAAGGTACGGCAGGTCAATCACCTCGGAATGATAACGAAACGGTGCTGTTCCGAAGTCCACCTGCGCGGTGCCCGGGATTGCCTTCAGGGGCAGGGCTGCTTCCTCTGCGTCTGCTTTCAGTTCTTTTTTTCGTTTGGAAACATAGCCGCGGACAGAACGATAGGAACCTTCAAAATCATGGTGCTTTTCCAGAAGTTCGAACATTCTTTTGGCCGTCCGATGGTATTTCCTTTTCTTTTTCAGGTCTTCTCGAATCCATTTGTCGAGGATCGGCTTGACCGGACCCATGACAGGCGCTTCGCGTATTTGCTGTTTCTTTTCAGGGAACTCCTCCTGATTCGCATATTTACTGACCGTCCGAGGGTCAATTCCCATTTTTCTTGCTACACTTGCGTATTTTTCCCCTTTTTGATTTACCTCATGTCTGATATAATCAATCTCAGCCACTGCTAACATCTCCTAAATAGCCTCCTGTCGAACGTTGTTGATCCAACGTGGAGTCTAAAGTTATTTTGAGAAGTTGGCAAGTGGCCTTTTTTATTTACGCAGATAACGAGAAAATCACCTACATAAATTAAATGCCAAACCTTACATTATTAGATTGCCATAAACATTTAAATCAGATACATATATCTCAATGTGATGAAGTAATCCCTTTGACATGATACACTCCCCTTTCTTCACTACGTTAAATGACTAAATAAGTTAATACGTTATTAGATTAAAAGGCCCGATTATTGAATATTATCTATTGACCGTTGGAAAAATTGGAAAAGGGTGTATAGACGCTTCAATATATTAGCTCCGATACCTATTAATATAAAAACCCCAAGTATACATAGGATTAATGTGTCTATTTTAATGATAGAGACTCAAGAAATATATAATGTAAGCAAAATAGTGTAAAGAATCACTTTGTTCCGTCAAAAACAGGCCTTCTTTATTCAAATTCCTTCAGCGTGA
>NZ_VEKZ01000092.1:0-7630 GCF_007681465.1 Siminovitchia fortis | reverse complement strand
AAAATGAAAATACCACAGTCCAAACGACCGTGGTAGACCCAATAATATACTTTCTTATCTTTTTAAAAAGGCGAACCGTGAAAAGGTCCGCCCTTGAACGTTTGTATATTTACCATATTAAATTACACTTGTTTTCTGGGCATTCGTATCATTGACATCTTGGTCATTGACAAGGTTGAGCGGGACATTCGTGATTGCAAAATCCCCGTTTTCTTCCCCTAAACCATAGTTTTGCTTATTGCTCAGAAAAACATCGAAACGCGCAGAGGCTGCCATGTTTATAGGTGCATTTCGATCTAATGTATTCACTTTAAACGCCAACAAGTTTATGACTACAGGTCCAAACACCAGTATCTCACCCTTTCCCCCTCTTCATAGGCAGCGCGTTAAAGGTGGACGGGGAATCCACTAGATCGCGGTCATCAACAAAACTTTGCGGACTTAAAAAGGCAACGTCGTCTCCTAAATTCTGTCCGAACCCTTGCGTTTTCTTATCATGATTATTCCAATCAGCTAATAAGCTTTGGCCTATATTAACAGCAGAAGCGTTTTCAAAGGAATTGATCTTTAACATGAATATATTAATATTGATTGATGTCCCTCTCATGCCCCTCCCTCCTCCTTTTAGTGAATATATTACGAAGCCCTGCCATTTATGTGGTAAAAAACAAAAGCCAATGCAATCCATTTAAAGAATCAGTGTAATGAATGGATTATTGCACTAATACATATATAAAAGGATTAAAACAATAACGTTAAATCTGCACTGCGGAACTAGTGCCGGCTTGCGTGAACTTCCGGTTCGGCCAAGTCCTGCTTTTCGAACATACTTGAGCTATCATCCTTCCTGTCTGATTGAAAAGATTGACGTTTGGAGGTAGGAATAATGGACCTGGAAAAACTAAAACAGTGGATGGAAATGGCGCAAAAATATCAAAACGGGAATTTCTGGGAGTCCATTTTTGACCAATATAACAATACAACGGAACAAACTCATCCAGGGAATAAAATGCCATCACAACCAAGTAAAACTTCGAAGCGATTTCCTTTAGTGGATATTTATTTAACAGATATACAAATTATGGTCATCGTTGAACTGCCGGGTCTCCAAAAAGAAGAGGTTCAACTATCGATCTCAGGAAATAAATTGCTTGTCAAAGGCGTAAGCAAACAGACATTCGTATCAGGGTCTCCCTATTTGACTGAACGGCAGTATGGGGAATTTGAAAGACTCATTGAGCTGCCGGAACCTGCTGACCATAAAGACATTCAAGCTAAATTTGAGGGCGGGCTTCTATTTGTTACATATAAGAGAAGATATACCCGGCATGAGAATATTCCTATCCTATAATGGTCTCCTTTTTACGACATTGTAATCGATGAAATCGGAATCCTCCACGATTGAAACGGGGTAATCTTGTATGACTCCATCGCCGCTTTGTTCACCAAACCCCTCAGCACGATGATTGAAGACATGGTTGCCTTGTGAATGTGTACTGCCCAAAGTAACGGAAGAATTCCTGTCCATTGTCCGAATGTGCAAACCATGTAACCCAATGGTAGTTTTTGCTTTCATTTTGAACATCCCCTTTCATTTTTTGGACAAACTCTTTTAAACAATAAAGGTGTGAAATGATGATGCCTATAAAAGGTTTATTCAATCGAAATGAAAATAATGAAGATGAAATACAGATTCTCAAAAAAAGAGTTCAGGCATTAGAGCAGCGAGTGAATAAAATAAATACATTGGATGTTCATATGAAAAGGCTGCTCAAACTGGAGAGCAAATGGCAAAAAGAGAGCTTTTCCTCCAAATATGGAAAAAGTGAACATCAAGAACTGCCTCAAAGAGATAAAAAGGAAGAAAGCAATCAACGGGAAGCTTTTACTGCAATGGAAAAGCGCTTTTATTTACAAATATATACGTATATTTCACAATCATTAGCTCCGATTCAGGAGAAAATAAACCGTATGGAAGATCAAATAACCGGTTTGGAAAGTGATTTTGCCATGATGAAGGAGAGCATAGAAGAATACAGGTAGCAAACGATGGAACTAAAGAACGAATTAGAAAAAATGAAAACCGCTTCCATTCCGAAAAAGGAAGAACAGCCTGTTGTCATACGAGAAATAAAAGTCGATAAAATTTTATTGGATAAATACGAACAAAACAATAATTTTGCCAACTTGGGAATCAAGGATTTAGGCGGACAGCTCAATATCGGGACAACATATGGAACAAGCACTCTGCCGGCGGAAATTGCCGAAGACATAAAAGCTGACTTCGAAAGCTTTAAGCAAGATAGTGAAATGGATGAGACAGAGAATATAGAGGAGGAGTCCGGTGCGGAAGCCGGAGAAGAATCGAGTGAAGACTCCAGCTGGGATTCCAGCATGGAATCCGGAGAAAAGTCCAGTAATGACCAAAAAGCTGATGATGATGACGGCTATTTTACAGACATTCCCATTAAATGACGGAAAGGAGGCCTGCTTACACGCAAGCCTCCTTTCCACTTTGCAACAATGCCTTTCGGGGAGAACAAGGCCTTGTTTTTTTATTCTCCGATTTTCAGATGGAGCTCTTTTAATTGCTTGCTGTCCACTTCGTCCGGTGCTTTCATCAGGAGATCGCTGGCACTTGCTGTTTTTGGAAAAGCGATCGTATCTCTGAGGCTGGACCGTCCGGCAAGCACCATGACCATTCTGTCAAGGCCAAGCGCAATTCCCCCATGAGGAGGAGTGCCATATTCAAACGCTTCAAGCAAAAATCCGAATTTCTCCCGGGCTTCTTCTTCCGAGAAACCAAGGGCCTTGAACATTTTTTCCTGGACATCTCTTTCAAAAATCCTTAATGATCCCCCGCCGAGTTCATACCCATTCAGGACAAGATCGTATGCTTGCGCACGCACACGCCCAGGATTTGTTTCAAGGTACTTGACGTCTTCCCTGACCGGCATTGTGAATGGATGGTGTGCTGCTGTATAGCGCCCTTCTTCCTCATCATATTCCAGCAGCGGCCAGTCGACGACCCAAAGGAAATTGAATTTGCTTTCATCGATAAGCCCAAGCTCTTTACCGAGCTTCAATCTTAAGGCGTTCAGCGAATCAGCCACCACATTCTTTTTGTCTGCCACATATAAAACCAAATCTCCGGCTTCAGCCTGGAGTACAGTCGTAAGCTGCTTTACTTCCTCTTCATCAAAAAATTTGGCGATCGGCCCTTTGATGCCGTCCTCTTCGACTTTCATCCAGGCAAGCCCTTTTGCCCCGTAAATGGCAGCAAATTCACCAAGCGCATCGATATCTTTTCTGGAATACTTTTCCGCAGCCTGTTTTACAACAATGGCTTTAACCTGGCCTCCAGATTCAACTGCTCCGGAAAACACCTTGAAATTCGAGTCCTTTACGATTTCAGAAACATCCTGCAGCTCCATTTCAAAACGGGTGTCAGGCTTGTCGGAACCGAAACGCGCCATCGCCTCATCATATGTCATGACAGGGAAAGGCTCAGAAACATCAAGGCCTTTCACATCTTTCATGACTTTAACCATCATTTTTTCTGTCATGTCCATAATTTCCTTCTGGTCCATGAAGCTGGTTTCAATATCCACCTGTGTGAATTCAGGCTGGCGGTCCGCCCTTAGATCTTCGTCCCTGAAACAGCGGGCGATCTGATAATACTTGTCAAATCCACTGACCATCAAAAGCTGTTTGAACAGCTGAGGCGACTGCGGCAATGCATAAAACTCGCCCGGATGGACACGGCTCGGAACTAAGTAGTCCCTTGCCCCTTCTGGAGTGCTTTTTGTCAGCATCGGTGTTTCAATATCAAGAAATCCATTCTCATCCAAGTAATTCCGGATCGTTTTTGTAACATCATGCCGCATTTTGAACACTTCGAACATTTCAGGCCGTCGGAGGTCCAGATAGCGATATTTCAGCCGGATGTCTTCCGCTGCATCCGTCCTGTCCTCTATCATGAACGGAGGTGTTTTCGCTTTATTGATAATGGCCACTTCGCTCGCGATCACTTCAATTGTCCCGGTCTTTATTTTGGGATTAAAAGTGGATTCATCCCGCTTGACCACTTCACCTTTTACGTCAATAACAAACTCGTTTCTGATTGTTTCGGCAGTTTCCAGCGCTTCTTTCGATACCTCCGGATTAAAGACAATTTGAACGACACCCGTACGGTCACGAAGATCGATGAAGATCAGCCCGCCCAAATCGCGGCGCCTCTGGACCCAGCCTTTTAAATTAACAGATTCCCCGATTGCATTTTCTGTCATTTCTCCACAATAATATGTTCTTCCATACATGAGCAGACTCTCCTTATCAACCTCTATTTAAAAATTCAACAATGTTTTCAAGCGGAACATTTTCCTGTTCACCCGTTTGCAGATCTTTTATAACCGCTGTACCATTTTCCAGCTCATCTTCCCCGATGATAAGGGCAAACTTGGCATTTATTCTTTCGGCAGCCTTGAATTGGGCTTTCATCTTGCGTCCCATATAATCCTTCTCAGCGGAAAGGCCTTCCCGGCGAAGCTTTTGCAAAAGCGGAACAGTATAGTCCATCGCTTTGTCCCCAATTGCAATAATATAGCAGTCAACAGCCTCCTCGTGGGGAAGAGCGGCCCCTTCTGCCTCAAGCGCGCTTAAAAGTCGTTCAATGCTTAGCGCAAAGCCGATTCCTGGCTGGTCCGGACCGCCCACATCCTGTACAAGGCCATTGTACCTTCCTCCGCCGCATAAAGTGGTGATAGCGCCGAACCCTTCCGCCTCACTCATGATTTCAAAAGCTGTATGGTTATAATAATCCAATCCTCTTACAAGTGTCGGATCCACGACAAACTCGATTTTCATGTCAGTCAGATGTTTCTTTACTTTTTCAAAATATTGACTTGATTCTTCATTTAAATAATCAAGTATGGAAGGGGCAGACTTCATCAGCTCGTGATCCCGGTCCCGTTTGCAGTCCAAAACCCTTAACGGATTCGTTTCAAGACGCTGCTGGCAATCATCGCAAAACTCTCCGATCCGCGGCTGAAAATGAGCGACCAGCGCGTCCCTGTGCGCTTTCCTGCTGGAGCTGTCACCCAGGCTGTTAAGGACAAGGCGCAGCTTTTTCAAACCGAGCTCCCTGTACAGCTCCATCGCGAGTGAAATGACCTCCGCGTCAATGGCCGGATCATCGCTTCCGATCGCCTCCACTCCAAATTGTACAAACTGCCGGTAACGGCCGGCCTGCGGACGCTCATAACGAAACATCGGCCCTAAATAATAAAGCTTGACAGGCTGGACCGTTTGTCCGTACATTTTATTTTCGGCGTAAGACCGCACAACAGCAGCCGTCCCTTCCGGGCGCAGCGTCAGACTGCGGCCGCCCCTGTCTTCGAACGTGTACATCTCTTTCTGGACAATATCTGTCGTATCGCCGACACTCCGCTGAAATAGTTCCGTATGTTCAAAAATCGGTGTCCTGATCTCTTTGTATAAATATCTTCTGCATATGTCCTTGGCCTTTTTTTCAATAAACTGCCACTTTTCCACCTCGCCTGGAAGCAAATCCTGCGTACCTCTTGGTATTTGAATAGACAAGCTCATATCTCCTTTCTATACAACAGATAAAAATAAAAAATACCCCCGGTCTCTTGTTTCGTAAAACAAGGGACGAGAGTATTCCCGCGGTGCCACCCTTTTTAAAAGTGGTCTTCCCACTTTCACTTTTTCACATAACGCCGTTTGCGTCCTTCTCCTACTGGGCAATAAAGCTGTTCGAAGCGGAATCCTAAGGAGTGTCTTTCATCGGGGCTATTTGCGGAAATATTTTCAGCCTGGATATTTCCTCTCTGCCCAAACGGTTCCCGACTACTCTCTCCCTCACCGGATGAACTATCTGTAATTTATCTATATAATCATACGAAGGCAAACCGTTTTTGTCAACGTTTAACTGCGTTCGAGCTCTCTTTTTAATAATTGGATTCCGGAGTTGTCCCATCCGGATTCATGCATCAACAACTCCGGCATTTCGCCGGACCCATTTTCAAGCAAGTTTTGTAAATCCAGTCCGTCTATATTTGGCAAAGCTAATCCCGCGCATCGGCCTTTTTCACTGATCCTCATAGAATTCCTCCCGAAATTGATATTCATTTATTATTCCCATTGCAGAAAAATTTAATGATGAACAGCGGCTTTTTTTGCACTTTTTTATTTTTACTCCTCATGCGATAATGATTACCAAGAGAGAAAGGCGGTATATCCGTGGAAAAAAAAGATTTATTGATGATTCTTGCACTTATTTTTATAATCGCCGGTTGCGGCAAGGATCCGTCATCCATCGCCGAAGACACCGAAACCGCCACAATTAGAGGTGAAGTGGTCAATGTCCGCGAAAAACCCGGCACATCCTATCCAATCATTACCCAAATAAAAAAAGAGGAAACATACCCTGTAATCAAAGAAAAGGACGACTGGTATGAAATCAAACTGCCTTCGGGTGAGACCGGCTGGATTGCCGGCTGGCTGGCATCCAAAGATACGGCAAAATTACAGTCAACAGAAGGCAGCATCGCTGTTCAAAACTTGAATGTCCGGTCAGAGCCCGGCATAGAAAGTGATATTCTCGGTAAATTGAAAGAAGGGGACAAAGTAAAGATTATTGAAGAGAGCAACGGGTGGAGCAAGATCCATTTTGAATCCGGGACTGCATGGGTCAGCAGCGAATATGTTGATAAAAAGGATGCCGGGGGAAAAAAAGCAAAAAATGAACCGGCGAATATAATGGTTCTTCACGATCATTCAAATATAAGGAAGAAGCCTGATATCAAATCAAAAGTTGTCGGACAAGCATACGCAGGCGAAGTATACGAAGTCATTGATCAAAAAAACGGCTGGATGGAAGTGAAGACATCCAAAGGGAAAAAAGGATACATAGCCGGCTGGGTCGTTTCAACGACTGACAGGCCTCCCAGCCAAAGAAGGTCAGGAAAAGGGGTATCCGGAAAGCTTATCGTCATTGATGCAGGACATGGAGGCAACGATCAGGGCGCTGCCGGAAAAAACGGAACGCTTGAAAAATACTTGACAATGAAAACTGCAAAGCTCCTTGAAAAAAAACTGGATAAAGCCGGTGCCCAGGTCGTGTTGACAAGAACCGGCGACAAATATGTCCCCCTGTATAACAGGACAAACATAGCCTCCGAAAACAGGGCAGATGCTTTCATCAGCCTGCATTTTGACAGCATCGACGACGCTTCCGCCTCAGGCCACACGACTTATTATTATCATTCATATGAAAAGCGGCTGGCTGATACAATCCACAGCCATTTGTCCGAGTCAATCAAATTGAAAGACCGGGGATCACAATTTGGGGATTATTATGTGATGAGGGAAAATACCCAGCCGGCCGTCTTGCTGGAGCTCGGATATGTGAGCAATGAAGATGAGGAAAAAATCATTAAAACGAAGAAATACCGTGAACAAGTTACCGACTCGATTGTCAAAGGACTTCAGGATTTTTTTAAATAAGAAAAGCGCAAACGCCTTGCCCATCGACGTACAGACCGGAGTGCCTCCGACGAGATAAAGGAAACACGGCGAGGAACGAGCCGATGTTGACTTATCGTAG
>NZ_VEKZ01000091.1:0-7962 GCF_007681465.1 Siminovitchia fortis | reverse complement strand
TACCTCGCCGTGTTTCCTTTATCTCATTGCGGAGTGCTCCAGTTTGTACGTCGCTAAACGGGCACTTGCGCTTTTCTTAATCTTGTGCAAGTTCATAAAACGCCTGTGCGTATAGAGCCGTCGCCCTCAAAAGATCTTCAATTTCCATATACTCATCCTTCTGGTGTGCCACATCGGGCCTTCCCGGGAACAAAGCGCCAAAGGCAACTCCGGTTTTCAATGAACGGGCATACGTCCCGCCGCTGATGGAAAGCAGCTCTGCCTTCTCATTTGTCTGTTCTTCATAAACTTTAATAAGCTTTTGGATTAAAATATCATCTGCTGGAACATGATGAGGCTTCAAGTTGGATACATTGTCCACTTCAAAATTGGCCTCTTCAGCCTTTTTCATGATTACCTGCATTCCTTCTTCCAGTGAGAAGGAAGCCGGATACCGCATATTCAAGCCGAAGCGCCCGCCATCTTCATCATTGAAGGTCATTTTGCCGACATTAATCGTCAAATCGCCCATCTTTTCATCCTTATGCTGCACTCCAAGCGCCCTGCCGCGTGAATCCCCGAAGAAGAAACGGACAGCCGCATTGACAAAGTCCATCCCTTTTCTATCAAGTGTTATTGTGGAAAGAAAATTTGCCAAAAGCAATCCGGCGTTTTTCCCGTTATCAGGCTCCATTCCGTGGGCTGAGATGCCTTCCAGCTCCAATACGACATATCCGCTCTCCACATAATAGCTGCCATTCAGATCCTGGCTGTATTTGAAATCATTAAATAACTGCAGGAGCTCTGTTTGATCACATTGTATGTCAAGTACAGCCCGTGCATGATCCGGGACCATATTGTAACGCCTTCCGGAAAAAAACGAAATGAGCGTCATTTTTGCTCCATGCTCTTTTGGTGAACTCCGTTTTTGTTTCAAATCAAAATCTGCAATGCCTTTTTCCGCATTGATAATCGGAAAATCAGCATCCGGCGCAAATCCCATATCCGGCATTTCTTCATGTTCGAAGTAATGGTTGACACAGCGCCAATTGCTTTCCTCATCCGTTCCGATAATGAGGCGGATCCGTTTATCAACCGGGAGTCCAAGTTCGCTGACAATTTTCATTCCGTAATACGCGGCCATTGTCGGCCCTTTGTCATCAATGGCGCCACGGGCGAAGATTTTCCCATCCTTCACTTCGCCGCCAAACGGATCTACAGACCAACCGTCCCCTTCAGGAACGACATCTACATGGCACAAGGCTGCAATGAGTCCGTCTCCTGCGCCCATTTCCAGATGACCTGCAAGGTTTCCTACATTTTTCGATGAAAACCCGTCTCTTTCTCCAAGCTCAAGCATATATTCCAAAGCTTGCTTTACTTCCATGCCCAGCGGGGCATCTTCGCCGCTTCCGGATTCATTCAAAACACTTTTTATCCGGAGCAGCCCTTGCAAATCCCGGATCAGATCATTTTTTCTCTTATCCACTTCGCCCTTCCAGTCAATGTTTGCCATGCACATAACTCCTTTAGTCTATTCTTCTTTCATTGTACAACTTTTTGTCAGATCAGAAAAAGGGAAAGAGACTGCGAATCCACTGCAGAATCCATACATTACATAAACACATGATGACAAAAGGAATCGACAGCACTGTTGTAACGAGGTTCTTCCCTTTTATATACCCTTCTTCCCCTGAGTATTTCTTTGTGAACGGATGGCTTCCGATCAATTTATGCCAAACGCTGCCAATCCAAACGATCAGGAAGAAAAATCCGGCTGCCGCAATGGTGATTTTCAGCCATATAGGAGGCGCAAATACGATCGCAGCCGCAGTGACACCGAGAATCTGCAAATATCCCCGAATGTATTCTGTATCACGTGTTGCGGCTTTGATGAACAGCTCCAAAAAACCGTTCTTGGGGGTTCGGTTCTTAAATATCCTGTTTGACTTTGAATAAAGTCTTGGAGTTTTGCGGACCGGTTTCGGCTTCGGCAATTTTTCAACATCCATGGACATGGCGAAAATCATTTCTGTATATTTATTTTTATCTTTCTCATCGATGGAAAGATCCTGCTCAAAGGTGTGTATGGAGGTGAAACGTTTTTTCAAAAGCAGCATAGATGCGGCTGCATTAAATATGATGATAATGAAAACCGGAAGCAGGCTGCCGGATTGAAGCGTGTTATAGCTGACCCGCCATATGATGCCGGCACCGATCACGACCGGAATGCTTCTGGCAAGACTCCGCCATCCCTTCACATGCACATTCAGCTTTCCATTCACAGCCATAATGAGCCATTTCAAGGAAACCCACAGCCCGAAAAATAAAATAAGGTGCCGCATACTTAATCCATAATGGATCATCCAAAGAGGGGAAATAAGTACAGCCAGCAAGGCTGCCGAAAGAATCTCCGCGAGATATGAAACAATGATGCCGCCTTGCTTCATTCCAAGCATCAGCTTCTCATTTTTTCTTAAAAATATAATGTCTGCCTCTCTGACAAACGTTTTAAAATAGCCACCCCACAATAAAAAGAAATAGATTGCAAATAATAGCGGGAAAGGGACGGATGCTATCCATGCAGGAGGTTCAATCCACCAGGACCGGTATATAAAAACGGTCACGACAGCCGCCGGAATAACAAGGTAGACGAGAACCGTCCAATCCATGACAGTTTTGATGATTTTATATTTATAATTCCAATTTTCCCTGATTCTATGAAAAAGCAGCCGTATGCTACTCATCGCCATCATCCACTGTGTCTATGCAGGAATACAGGCTGCCGTCTTCTGCTCCGCACTTTGCAAGAACCTCGTTCAGCCTGCCGCAAGCCTTGACGGTCCCTTGTTCAATGACGATAAAAGAATCGCATACCCGCTGGGCTGTATCCAGAATATGAGTGCACATGAGGATCCCTGTTCCTTTCTCTTTTTCTTCATCCAGCATGTCTAGCAGCATTTTGGTTGAGCCCGGATCTAGCCCCATGAACGGTTCATCAATAATCAGAAGGTCGGGCTTTGTAAACAGGGCAAGTGCTATCATCCCTTTTTGCTGCATCCCCTTTGAGAAAGTGGCGGGAAACTCATGGATCCTGTCTGCAAGCCGAAATTTTTTCAATAAAGATTTGGCATATAATAAATGCCCTTCTCCCAATTGTTCAACTGCAGCGACAAATTCAAAATGCTCCCAAAGCGTCAGTTCATCGTAATAGATAGGCCTTTCAGGTATGTAGGAATAGGAGGTCCCTTCTTCTCGCACGACATGTCCTTCAACGAAAGGCAGCTCCTGCAGAATCGCTTTGATCGTTGTACTTTTTCCGGCTCCGTTCGCTCCAATCATCCCTGTAAGGGAGGAACGCTCCAACTTGAACGCGACGTGAGAAATCACCGCCTCCTGCAGTTTATAGCCTGCTTCATCAATATCTACTGTCAACAATGACAATACAGCTTCATCCCTTTCTTTTTTACTATGTTCACATACGATTTAGATGCCTAATAGTTTCAAATTTGGCATGGAAGGGAAACATAGTAAGGCGTTTAGGCTTGTGTATTCGACATAATTCATCCTTTTTCTGCCAAGTTAGATATTATGCTTTCAAAAAACAAACTAATGAGTTAAAATAGAAGTGTCTGACATTTCAGTCCCGAAATGCAGAGAAATTAAAAGCTGGTTGAAAAGGAGTTGTCCTTTGGAATTACGCAAACAACAGCCTAATAATGTAAAGGCATAAAGCTGTCCGCACCTTCTGCCAAGGAAATTTAAGATGAGGGAGTGGTTTTTTGAAGCCGTCGACAAACAGAATGCTTACCAGAATCAAAGATGTATACTTATACATCAAAGAGAACGGTACAGTTTCGACAAGGGAACTGGCGGATGCATTCGGAAGTACACCTCGCACCATTCAAAGGGATTTGAATGTGTTAGAATACAATGACCTGATCAGCAGCCCGCGCCGCGGGAAGTGGACAACAACAGAGAAAAAAGTCAAAATAACCAGTTAAACGGATACTTGCCGCATAATAAATAGAGCTTCTTCGTTTCCAGCTCGGAAACAGGAAGCTCTTTTGTTCTAATGCTTATTCTTGCTCACGAATTCTTTTAATCTGCCGACTTCCTCATCCGTCAATTCCCGATATTCCCCAATTTCCAGATTTTCGTCCAGCCCAAGCGGCCCCATGGACAGCCGTTTTAAATAAATGACTTTTTTTCCTACCGCTGCAAACATCCGCTTCACCTGATGGAATTTTCCTTCCGTGATCGTCAGTTCAATATCTGAATGCGTTCCGGATTTAATAATTTTAAGCTTTCCGGGCTTCGTCTTATAACCGTCGTCCAATGTCACCCCTTTTTCAAATGCTTCCACATCTTCAAGAGTTACGGCAGAATCAATGACAGCAAAATACGTTTTTGGGACATCCTTTTTAGGCGACAACAACTGATGGGCCAATTGGCCGTCATTTGTCAAAAGCAGTAGCCCCTCCGTATCCTTGTCCAAACGGCCAACAGGAAAAGGCTCGAGAACGGCATCCTCCCCATTGAGCAAATCTATGACTGTCTGATCTTGCAGGTCTTCCGTGGCAGAAATGACTCCCGGCGGTTTGTTCATCATAAGATAAACAAATTCCTTGTAATGGACCTCTTCGCCGAAAATTTCGACAGTATCTTCCTCAGGGTTTACATGATATTTTCCATCTTTTACAGATTCACCGTTTACAGCGACTTTCCCGCTCTTTAGAAATTTTTTTACATCCTTACGGCTTCCGTAGCCCATATTGGACAATAATTTATCAATTCTCATTTTTATCTCCACCCGGCATTTTTATTATAAAAATACAAAATAGGCTTTCGTCTATACGCTTTTGTCATATTTTACATAGGCTATTGATGCAGGTATGAAAAGATTGGAGTGAAAAAGATGTTTTTTGATTACCGACAGCAGCCTCCGATGGGAATGCAGCAAATGCCAATGGGAACCCTGCAGCAGCCGATGGAATTTCAACCGCAGCTGACCGAACAACAAGGCGGAGTTCCCCAGCAGTTTTTTCCCGGTTTTCCCGGAGGCGGGGGCGGCGCTGGAACGGAACGAAGACTGAATCAGCTTGAACGGCAAATGGAGCGGCTCAACAGACAGGTTGAAAGATTAGACCGCCGCGTGTCAAGGATTGAAAGACAATTGGGATACAGCCGGCCGGATTATTATGATCTTCCCGATCACTCCGCGTACTATGGCTAAAATAAGAAAAAAGAGGCGCGCTGTCCTGCAGCCTCTTTCTTTTATCCGTTAAGAGATTCGCAGCTTTTGCTTTACCCTTTGAAGCTTCGAGCCAAACAGTCTATCGGCCAGCCCGGATTTTAAACCGAGAAAAGCGTATATGATTCCGCCCGCTCCTGCACAAATCATAATGATGATAATGGACTGGAATGTGGATTCCGGCGTCATGAACAATAACAGCCCTTTATAGATCACATATACAGGGATTGCCATCATTACATTAAAAATAACGATGAGAAGCGTTCTTCTATAGACAAGCTTGAAAGGATAATAGGCGAATTGTTTAATGACAATCAAGTTGATGACGATCGCAACCCCGTATCCCAACGCTGTTGCATAAACAGCCCCCTCCGTGGCAAAAAGCTTGATTAGGGGAATGTTAAACGTCAATTTGACGAGCAGTCCGGTTAACAGGCTCAAGACTGTAAACCGCTGTTCATTGATCCCCTGCAGGACCGCTGCGGTAACAGAATATAACGCAAACAGGATAGCCACAGGAGCGTAAGTGCGGAGCACCTGCGCTCCAAATTCATCGAATTCATAAAACATGGTGTACATCGGATCCGCCAAAAGGGCAAGTCCGATCGCCGCCGGCATCGTAATGAACAATAATACCTGAAACGTCTGGTCCAACTGCCGGAACATCAATTTTTTGTCATTTTTTACATAAGACTCCGTTACAAGGGGTACGATCGTAAGAGCAAAAGCAGTTGCAAGTGATACCGGAATAATGACGAGCTTGTGCGTCGTCATATTCAATACCCCAAGTGCATCCAGTGCTCCGGCGGCCTTTCCGGCCTCCGCCATCGCCCTTGTAAAAGTGATTTGGTCAATGAACTGAAATAGCGGGTTGGCAATACCGACCATGACGAAAGGAAAAGCATATACAACGATTTCCTTGTACATATCAGGCAATGACACATCCATTGTGCCCCTATCTTTTTCAAGCAGCTCGTCAAGCCCCGGCTTCCGTTTATACCAATACCACAATAAAACAAGCAGGCTTGCCAGACCTCCGATGAACGCTGCAAAAGTCGCAACAGAGATCGCAGTGACAATATCCCCTTTCAATACATACAGCACAATAAAGGCACCGGCCAAGAGAAAGACAATCCTCGCTAACTGCTCCAAAACAGTTGAGACAGCCGATGGCCCCATTGATTGATGGCCTTGGAAAAAACCTCTGATCAAACTCATGACAGGGATGATCAACAGGGCAAAGCTGACCGCCCTGATGACGGTCGCAACATCAGCAGCAGTATAACTGTGTTTTGTGTCCACGCCTTTTAATACAAGCTCCGCCAGCCATGGAGCAAGCCCGTACATGGCAAGAAAAGACACGACGCCCGTGGCAAGCATAACGTAGATGCCGGAACGGAACAGCTTTCTGCCTACTGCGTACTCTTCCAGCGTATTATATTTGGCGATATATTTGGAAACTGCAAGCGGGATGCCCGCTGTCGCTATGCTGATAAAAATCGTATACGGCACATAGCCGAACTGATACAAAGCAGCCTGTTTTGCACCGCCGATGATTCTATAAAAAGGAATGACATAAAGAAGTCCCAGAACTTTGGATAATATGGTGCCCAGCGTTAATATGAAGGTTCCTCGAATTAGTTTAGATGACATTCAATCTCTGACTCTCCGTTATTTATTTTTAAAGGAATATCCGATTCCGTATACATTCGGAAAAACATCGATAAATCTCCCCTGTACTAGTTTACAGTTATCGACTGCTTTTGACAATGAGACGTCCTTGGATATTTGCTTTTAGTCTATGGGCATTTTAAAATGAAATGATTGATATGGAAAGTTAAGGTGTTGAATGAAATGATTTATGATGTAATCGTCATCGGCGGAGGCCCTTCTGGATTAATGGCCGCTATTGCTGCGGCCGAGAAAAAAGCGAATGTCCTGCTGATCGATAAAGGGAATAAGCTGGGAAGAAAGCTTGCCATCTCCGGAGGCGGCAGATGCAATGTGACGAACCGCCTTCCCATTGATGAGATCATCCGTCATATTCCGGGAAATGGACGATTTTTATATGGTGCGTTTTCTGTATTTAATAATGAGGATATCATCCGTTTCTTTGAAAATCTCGGAATTGAGCTCAAGGAAGAAGATCACGGGCGGATGTTTCCCGTTTCAAACCGGGCACAATCCGTTGTCGATGTCCTTTTGTCCCATATGGCCGACCTTGGCGTCAAAGTCCGGACAAACAGCCCCGTTCAGGACATTCTGTTTGATCAAGGGAGAGCTTCCGGGGTCTTGCTGGAAAATGGAGAAACAATAGCGGGCCGTGCCATCGTCGTTGCAGTCGGTGGAAAGTCGGTTCCGCAGACTGGCTCCACAGGTGACGGCTTTCCATGGGCCGAAAAAGCGGGGCATACGATCACAGAGCTGTTTCCGACCGAAGTGCCGCTCACTTCTGCCGAATCTTTTATAAAAGAAAAAACTCTCCAGGGGCTATCGTTGAGGGATGTTGCACTAAGCGTCCTTAATCCAAAAGGAAAACCGATCATCACCCATCAGATGGATATGATTTTTACCCATTTAGGCGTTTCGGGACCCGCAGTTTTGCGATGTAGCCAATTTGTTGTAAAAGCAATGAAAAAATGGGGGCTTAAAGAAGTTGTCATAAACCCAAATTACGAAAGTAAATTTGCCGAAAACTAATTCAGCGCTCTTTTGGGAACAATTTACAA